>JBDKRF010000330.1:0-11863 GCA_039683525.1 Clostridiaceae bacterium | reverse complement strand
CGTTTTCGCCGTTGACAGAAGAACAGATCAAGCAAGCAGAAGAGCTTGTGAAGCTGCCGTATGGACAAAGGGAAGTGATGAATCGCCTGTACGAACTAAAGCTGCCGCAAACCATCAATGATTGGGTGTCCGCACGGTTTGAGAAGCAGTCGAAGATCAGGACCGTCGAGTATGGCAAAATGATAGAAGGTCTCATCGATTCGAATATTGTAAGTATGGATTGTCGTGTGACGTATGAGAATGGCGCGGTGTATGTCATTGGCATCATATTACCGACGAAGCAGATCTATCAGATTGAAATCCTGAGTCAACCGGTTGTGAAGGGATCATAATCATGAAACGAAAGATATTCTTACTCTTGGCAATGATTCTTTCTCTTTCTCTCCTGCTCGCTGCTTGCGCGACGAAGAACAGCGACGTTGTGACGGTCATCAGCGAAGACAAGGCAAAAGAAGCAGGGCTTGCCCTGATCAACCTTGCGTTTGACGTGAATGTAACCGATGCAGAGGCGGAGTATCAGGAAAATCCGGATGTGACTCATGAGGGCGGCAGCAAAGAGCGCTACATCTTTGAGGAACCGGGGAGAGTCTATCTAGTCAAAGTTGCGCCGGAAAAGGGTGGCGACGCGTATTATTATGCCTCTGTGGATGCAGTAACGGGTGTTGCTTACCGCGCGGATAAATACTTTTACGGAGCTTCGTTAACGTCGGAACAACAAAAGCAGGCGGATGCACTCGGGACACTGGATGAGTTTCGTCCAGATTCCCTTCTTACCGTGCAACAGGATGCGACGGGAATCGTAGAGAAGCTGATGAAAGACCGGTTGGAGCCGGATGTTCCGACGCTCAGAATCTTTCCGGATATGATCGAGACGGACAGCGTGGATTTCCCGAGAGTACAGCTCGAATACTTTGTTTTGATGGAGAATGGAACGATCTATAACCTGACGCTTTGCTGGCCTACGATGGAACTCACGAGGGTCTATTGCTATCCCCAGGATGCATAAACAGGAGGCAACATGAAACGAAAGATAATTTTATTAGCGGCAATCATTTTAACTTTTTCCCTAGTTATCACTGCCTGCGGGCCAAAAAACATCAGCGCGGACGAGGCGGTGAAAGCGGGGCTTGCGACCTTGAACAAGGCGTACGGCACGTCGCTGACAAAAGCTTCGGCCGTTCTGACGCAGCATCCGCAAACCAAGGTGGATCAAGACAAAATCGTCAATGTTGAGCCGGAAAAGTGGGTGGAATACTACTCCGTCACTGTGAACGGCGAAAAAGGAGGAGCGCTGTACTGTGCCGAGGTCGATCCGAAAAAAGGTGCGGTTGGCTACTTCACAAGAAGCGTGGAACTCGTGGTTCCGACAGCGGAGCAGGAGCAGAAATCCGCATCCATCGGTACCTTTGAGGAGTATTCTGCAGAACGCTTCACGGCGGAGCAGAAGGACGCAGGTAATGTTGCGGTACAGTGGGTGCAGGAGGTCATGGAGCCAAACGGCGAGCTTCACCACGCAACAACGCAAGATATCTACACGGATAGAGGCCTGTTTCCAACGTTGATGATGCAGACCATGGTCGTGATGAAGAGCGGGAATGCCTATCAGGTGTCCGTCTGCTGGCCTGCGATGCAAGTCGTTGACGTCCATTGTTATCAGTCAAAACCTTAAAAGCAGGAGGCAATATGAAACGAAAGATATTTTTAATCACCGCAATCATTCTTGCGTTATCTCTGGCGATGGTTGCCTGCAAACAAGGCGACATCGGCGAAACGAAGGCGAAACAGATCGCGCTGGACAACATCAACAAGGTGTTTCAAACGAACCAGACCGAGGCAACCGCAACGCGCGAGCAGATGGGTTGCTACCCCGAGCAAAAAGGCGCGATGGCAACCACAGGCGACGGGGAATTCGGCGCTCGCTGGCTGTATATTGTGGATATACCATCGATCAATGATGCGCGCTACCAGGCATATGTGGTCGCGAGCACGGGCGAAGTAATCTTCCTTTCTCAGAATGAATCGTACGTCACCCTGACTGATGAACAAAAACTGCAGGGGGAGCAGCTGCTTGCTGCGGAATCGGATTACGGCAGTGAGCACGAGAAAGCGTTCACATTGATGAAGGATGCCTGCCGTGAGTGGGCGATTGCGAACCTTGGCGATGCGCACCCGATCCTTCTGGATGCATCGCGCGGCAGAATGCCGGAAGCTCCCGCCAGAGAGAAGTTTACGGCAGACTACTATGTCGTCACCAAAGACGCGCTTGTCTATTGCATCACAATGTACTGGCCCTCCATGCAGGTGCTGAACATCGATGTGGAAAACCCGAAATAAGCACTTGAATCGGATCGGTTTGTTGAGTAGCCGGGAGCGCAGTTTTCACCGATTTCATTGGGAATAATTACAATGAAAAATTATTGCAACATACTACTCAAAGAGTGTTTGACATTGGTATACTAGAGAAGCATTTTTAAGGCAATGATCCAAATCGCATTTGCGACAGGCAGAATGAATCGATGGAACGACACAGACAAGGATTATGACCGGTATGGAGAATAGAAACCAGAAGCCCCAACTCCAATATGATGACTCCTATAACAGAAATCGCAGGCCTTCCGTCGGCGATGGCTACACCAGATCCGGTCAGGGTGGCGGACGATACCAGCAACCGTCTCCGAAGCCCCGTATTCCGGTGCTTGTGATCGACATCGCGATTGCGGCGCTCATTATGCTGGTATTTTATATCACGAACTATGCGATTCATCCGAAGTCAACCGGAAGTCCTTTGTCGAGTCAACCCGTTGCGGCTGCTGCCGATCAGGCGACCACGACCAACGCGGGTAACGAAGATAACGCGGCGCAGCCGGAGAGCCCGGCACAGACGGATAACGCCGCGCAAACGGACAGCGCAGGGGCTGCCACTCCGGCTCCCCAGGCCGCTGATGCGACCCCCTGGCGCGAGAAATTCGCGGATAAGTTCACCACCGGTGCGGTAGAGAAAACCGACACATCGTATAAGGACGCAAACATCAACATCAGCATCGAAAAGGTGCAGCAAAATGAAGTGACCTACTTCTTTGCGGATATTTACGTTGCGGATATTCAATACTTTAAAACATCCTTTGCGGAGCAGGCGGATGTCATGGGCGGACGGGACGCGACAGCCGACATCGCCGCAAGAAGCAACGCGATTCTTGCCATCAACGGAGATCTCTGCGTGGATAACAGCGGGCCTGTCGTTCGAAACAGCAAGCTCTACCGCGACGAGAAGTTTGCCGATGCGCTCGTGATGAACAACGACGGCAGCATGCAGACGTTTTCCGCCGAGCAGCTGGACATGAACGCAATCAAAACCAACGGTGCCTGGCAGGTTTGGACGTTTGGCCCGATGCTGCTCAAAGATGGTCAGCCGATGACGGACTTCAACAGCACGCTGAAAAAAGCGAATCCCAGAACGGCGGTCGGCTACTACGAACCCGGACACTACTGCTTCCTCGTGGTGGACGGAAGACAAGAAGGGTATTCGGTCGGTCTGTCGCTGACAGATATGTCCCAGCTCTTCTACGACAGAGGATGCAAGGTGGCGTTCAATCTGGATGGCGGGCAGTCGTCCGAGATGGTGTTCCTGGGGAAACTGGTCAATCAGCCCTATAACGGCGGTAGAAGTTCATCCGATATCCTTTACATCGGATAAGTGAGGAGACAAAAATGGTAAAGAAACTGCTTCCGCATATTTGTTTCATCTTCTCGCTGGTAACGCTGACGTTTCTGGTGCTGGATCAATTTAACCCGACGCTGTTTGGCAAATCGTTCTTCCATGTCGAATTGTTGATCTTCTGTCTTGCGGCGATGATCCTCTCGGTGAGCATCATTACCCGCAAAAAGAAAAAGAAGCAATCCTCGCATGAACAGCAAAACAATCCGCGTTCGCGGAATTACTAAATCAGAGAACACAGCATGTGTAATAAAAAATGGGCTGACCGGATGGTCAGCCCATTTTGTTGCGTGTTGTCGGTCTGTGAACCTTAGTCTTCCAGACCCTTCTGACGTTCTTTGCCCTTCTTCTCGAGCTCTTTGAGCATGGCGGCCGGGTCCTTGACCTTCGCGAGGAAGATCATTGCCGCGATGATGTACGGCTTGAAGGAAGCCTGCTTGTAGAGCGGATCGCGATAGCGGTCAAAGACCGTTGCGGCGACTTCGCCCGCTTCGCAGCTCACGCCCGTGATGTCGGCGGGCAGGCAGTGCAGGTAGAGCGCCTTGCCGTCCTTGGTGGAGGCCATGAGCTCTTCGGTGCATTCCCAATCCTTGTGCTCGGCGTTCTGCTTGAGCAGCTGCTTTTCGAGGCGCTTGATGCCGTCGCTGTCGCCATTGCCGTAAAGCTCCGTGCGCTCTTCCATCGCCTTAAACGGCGCCCAGCTTTTCGGGTACACGATGTCCGCGTCCTTGAACGCTTCCGCCATGTTGTTGGTGACGGTGAACTTGCCGCCGCTCTCCTGAGACTGGCGTTTGGCAACTTCGATGACGTCGTCCATGACTTCGTATCCTTCCGGATGGGCCAGAACGACTTCCATGCCAAAGCGGGTGAAGAGGCCGATGACGCCCTGCGGGACGGACAGCGGCTTGCCGTAGCTGGGGCTGTACGCCCAGGTCATGGCGATCTTCTTGCCCTTGAGGTTTTCTACGCCGCCGAGTTCGCGGATGCAATGCGCCATATCGGCCATGCACTGCGTCGGGTGGTCGATGTCGCACTGGAGGTTGACCAGCGTGGGCTTCTGTTCGAGCACGCCGTCGATGTTACCCTGCTTGACAGAGTCGACGACTTCGTGCATATAGGTGTTGCCTTTGCCGATGTACATGTCGTCGCGAATGCCGATGACGTCCGCCATGAAGCTGATCATGTTGGCGGTTTCGCGTACGGTTTCGCCGTGTGCAATCTGGCTCTTGCCTTCATCGAGATCCTGCACTTCGAGGCCCAGCAGGTTGCAGGCAGACGCAAACGAGAAGCGCGTGCGCGTGCTGTTATCTCTAAAGAGGGAGACGCCGAGGCCGGAGTCGAAGATCTTCGTGGAGATGTTGCGCTCGCGCAGATTGCGCAGGGCGTTGGCAACGGTGAACACCGCGTCCAGCTCGTCACGGGATTTTTCCCACGTCAGGAAAAAGTCGCCTTCGTACATGTTGTCAAACTTCAGGTTTTCCAGTTCCTTCGTGAACTGCTTGATGTCTTCCTTGTTACCCATAAACTCACTCCTAAATTTTCTTGTTGATAATGGTGGCTTCATCGGTTGGTTCGAATCAGAAAACAAATGCAGAGCGGGCGTTGCCCGCTCTGCATATCGCACCCAATCAGCAGGCGGACTTGTCAGAGGTGGTGTCCGTGCCGCCCGCGCGGAACTGGCAGACATCCTCGTCGCCCTTGCCTTTATACATAGAGGGAACCATCGCATAGACCGCAGCGCAGGTCACGAGGTCCTGTTTCCAGGTGATCTCGTTCGGCGCGTGCGCCTGGCTCTCCGCACCGGGGCCGAAGCCGACGCAGGGGATGCCGTAGCGGCCCTGGATGGCGACGCCGTTGGTGGAGAACGTCCATTTGTCGATCAGAGGACGGTTACGAAGGTGCATGGAACCCGCGTTTCCGATGCGGGTTTCGCCATAGAGCGCCTTATGCGCGTCGGCAAGCGCCTGCACATGCGGGGCGGTCTCTGTGTTGATCCATGTCGGGAAATAGCACTCGGTTTCGTACACAAGACCGGTCCAGGCGGGACGGTCATACTGATACATGCTGACCACCGCGCCGTGCTTCTTGCAGGCGGGCAGGTTTTCGATCTCCTTGAGACAGCTTTCCCAGGTTTCGCCAGCGGTCATGCGGCGGTCGATCGAGATCGAGCAGCTGTCCGCAACGGCGCAGCGGGAGGGGCTGGTGAAGAAAATCTGCGAAACGGTGCAGGTGCCGCGGCCCAGGAACTGCGCGTCTTCGTAGTGGCTGGGGTTAAACTTCGGATCAAGCATCTTGACGAGACCCTTGATGGTGTCGCTGTCCGCAGCGCCGTTGGCGTTGAGGGCTTCGACGTCCTTGAGGATATCGGCCATCTTGTAGATCGCGTTGTCGCCGCGCTCGGGCGCGCTGCCGTGGCAGGAGATGCCCTTGACGTCGACGCGGATTTCCATACGTCCGCGATGACCGCGATAGATGCCGCCGTCGGTCGGCTCGGTGGAGACGACGAACTCCGGCTTGATCTTGTCTTCGTTGTGGATGTACTGCCAGCAGAGGCCGTCGCAGTCTTCTTCCTGCACGGTTGCCGTCACGAGGATCTTGTAGCCTTCCGGAATCAGGCCGAGGTCTTTCATGATCTTCGCGCCATAGACCGCGGAAACCACGCCGCCTTCTTGATCGGAACCGCCGCGACCGTAGATCACTTCGTCGGTTTCATAACCTTCGTAGGGGTCTTTGTCCCAGTTTTTGATGTTACCGATGCCGACGGTGTCGATGTGTCCGTCAAAGGCGATGATCTTATCTCCGGTACCCATCCAACCCAGGGCATTTCCTTCGGGGTCGATTTCGGCCTTGTCAAAGCCGAGCGCTTCCATTTCCTTGATCGTGCGTTTGACGACGCCTTCTTCTTCGCAGCTTTCGCTGGGAATCGCGATCAGATCGCGAAGGAATTTCGTCATCTGCTTTTCGTAAGCTTGCGCTGCCTGTTTGACTTTGCTGGTATCCATGGTGCGTTGAACTTCCTTTCTTCTGCTGTGGCCTAAGCCGCAGCGAGCGGCCGAGGTCAGTCCTTTTTTGCGTCGATGTAGGAATAAAGGGTGTATTTGCTGATGCCGAAGTATTTCGACACCTTGTCGCCGCTCTTGGTGACGAGGAATGCCCCCGCCTGATAGAGGAACTGGATCGCCGCGATCTTGTCTTCCTTGGTCATCATCGCGACAGGCTTGCCGACGATGGCGACGCTCTGCTCGATCAGATCGTCCAGCAGATCGTTGACGTTCTGCGGGATGCGCTCCGGCATTGCGGGTTCGCTGTTGTGGTGGAGCACGGAGGAAATCGCGCGTTCCGCCATCAAAAGCTCGGTGATATCGTAGTTGATGGAGAGCACGCCCTCGATCACGCCTTCGCCGTTGCGCAGATAGACGGTGCTGGATTTGAGCACTCTGCCGTCACGCGTTTTGGTGAGGTAGCCAAGCTCGTCCACAAGAGTCGGGTCGTGCTTGCGCTGAATCGCCTCGAGCACCACGCGGGAGGCGCTGCCGCCGGCCTGACGATGGGAAACATGGCCGTTTTCGATCGCTACGATCGTGTGCTCGGTGTCGTCGCCGGAGATGTCGTGCACGACGACTTCGCTGCTCTCGCCAAATTCAGACGTAATAGCCTTAGCGAGCCGCTGCAAAAATTCCAAATCCATGTCGCGAACCCTCTTCCTTATAAATAATATACAGAACAAAACGAAATTACAAGAAGAAAAACAAATATATTTTATGAAGCCTCAAATATTTTTTGTTCACGTGCTCTAAATATTTATTTTATTGTAGCATAAATAGAAAGCAGTTGCCAAAAAATTTTGAGAGCACGCGGTTGGATCCGGCGCGTTTTGCGCGAGTGATACGCTTACAACGGCGCGATTTTCAAGAGGTTGGCGAGAAATCAAGCGATTGTCACGATTTGTGCGTAACAAACTCACGTTTCTTTTCTTGTGCTTCTGAAAGAAATACGATAAAATAAATTGACCTGAAATCAGGCAGTAACGTAAAGGTGGTGAACCGCATGGAAGAGCAAAGAGATTTGGTGGTTTTCTCCGATGACGAGGGCAATGAATTTGAACTTGAGATCGTAGACTATTTTGATTACGAGGGACAGGAGTACGCGGTACTTGTTGATCCCGAGAGCGGCTGCGAATGTGGCTGCAGCTGTGGCTGTGAAGACGAAGCTTGTGAAGACAAAGAAGAACACGAACACGGTTCTGAAGTCTACATCATGAAAATCGTCGTCAACGGCGAATATGAAGAGTTTCTCCCCGCTGACGAGGACAAGATGGAAGCCCTGTCCAAGATCGTGGAAGAACGCTTCGAAGCCATGGAAGATGAAGAAGACGACGTAGACGACGAAGAAGAAAAGAAAGACGAAGAGTAATCTACCGTCATCTGGCGAAAAACCCATAAACCCGCGGCAGAAATGTCCGCGGGTTTTTCCTATTAAATAGCGATGCGCATCGCGATGAAGTAATGAGACGCGGTTAATACAAGATGTTGCGGTGCTTGATCCGGCGAGTACAACGAAAAATCCACTGTCCACAACCCTTCCACAAAAGTTATCCACAATGGTGGATAAAGGTGTGGATAACGTGATTTCTTATCATTTCAAGCAAAGGATTCAAAGCAAAAAACAATTCCAATCATCTCTCAAAAATCTACGAACAAGTGTTTGCGATTAAGCATGTTTTCGTGTATACTGTCATCAAAACGAACGAGTGTTTGAAAATGCCAACTTCGCAATTTCGGCACAGGCACGCGGTACAGATTTGTGATATACTAGAATATCTGCTTTACGCAAGATTACGAATCATCGGTTGATGCAATATCTGCCCTCCGGTTCAACGCCGGAAGGCAATACGAAAGGGACTCCTCATGAAGGACATTATCATCAAAGGCGCACGGGAACACAACCTCAAGAACATCGATCTCGTGATTCCGCGCGACAAGCTCGTGGTTTTTACGGGGCTTTCCGGCAGCGGAAAATCGAGCCTCGCGTTTGACACCATCTATGCCGAAGGCCAGCGGCGGTATGTCGAGAGCCTCTCCTCCTACGCGCGCCAGTTTCTGGGGCAGATGGAGAAGCCGGATATCGACAGCATCGACGGGCTTTCGCCCGCGATCTCCATCGATCAAAAGAGCACGAGCCACAACCCGCGCAGTACGGTCGGCACGGTGACGGAGATTCACGACTATCTGCGCTTGCTTTACGCGCGCTGCGGCATACCGCACTGCCCAGACTGCGGGCAGGTCATCGAGCGGCAGACCATCGACCAGGTGGTCGATCGTGTGCTTTCGTTGCCTGAAGACACCAAGGCGCAGATCATCGCGCCCTGCATCCGCGGTAGAAAGGGCGAACACCAGAAGCTTTTCGACGAACTCAAGCGCGAGGGCTACGTACGCGTGCGCGTGGACAACGTGATCTACGACATTGCGGATGTACCCGCGCTGGATAAAAAAACCAAGCATACGATCGAGGCGGTCATCGACCGCATCGTCATCAAGACCGGCATCGAGGGACGATTGACGGATTCACTTGAGACCGCCTTCCGCCTCGGCAATGGGCTGGCCATCGTGGCAATTGTGGACGGCGAGGAGATGCTCTTTTCGCAAAACTATGCCTGCCCGGACTGCGGGATTAGCATCGAAGAGCTGACCCCGCGGATGTTTTCCTTTAACAACCCCTATGGCGCTTGCCCGACCTGCTCGGGTCTCGGCACGCTCTTAAAGATCGATCCCGACCTCGTGATTCCGGACGGGAAGCTTTCGCTTGCGCAAGGTTGCGTAAACGTCATGGGCTGGAACAGCGGCAGTAAGGGCACCATCGCGAGCATGTACTTTGATGCGCTGACCAAGCACTACGGCGTTTCGATGAAAACGCCCTACGAGGAGCTGCCCAAAGAGGTTCAAAACGCGATCCTCTACGGCACGGGAAAAGACAAGCTGCACATCGCCTACAAGAAGGAATTCGGCAGCGGAAGCTTCGACGCGCCGTTTGAAGGCATCGCCGTCAATATGGAGCGGCGATACCGCGAAAGCACCTCGGACTACAGCAAGCAGGAGATCGAGCGCTTCATGACGCAAACGCCCTGCCCGGATTGCAAGGGCAAGCGCCTCAAGCGCGAAAGCCTCGCGGTCACGGTAGGGGACATCAACATTGCGGATCTCTCCAACCTGCCGGTGCGCAGCGCGCGGGAGTTTTTGGACAATATGCATCTCGGTAAGACGCAGACCATGATCGCGGAACAGATCCTCAAAGAGATCGACGCGCGGCTTGGCTTCCTCGTCAACGTCGGCCTCGACTACCTGACGCTCTCCCGTTCGGCTGTTTCGCTTTCCGGCGGCGAGGCGCAGCGCATCCGCCTTGCCACCCAGATCGGCAGTGGACTCATGGGCGTGCTGTACATCCTTGACGAGCCGAGCATCGGCCTGCATCAGCGCGATAACGCGCGACTTCTCAAGACACTCCAGCGCATGCGCGACCTCGGAAACACCTTGATTGTGGTGGAACACGACGAAGAAACGATTCGTACAGCGGATTATGTGGTGGATATCGGGCCGGGAGCGGGCGAACACGGCGGCGAAGTGGTAGCGGTTGGCACGCCGGAGGAGATCGCGGCAAACGAGAACTCAATCACGGGCGCTTATCTCAGCGGGCGCATGAGCATTCCCATTCCGCAGACGCGCAGACCCGGTAATGGCAAGTCGCTTGTCATCCACGGTGCGCGCGCGCACAACCTCAAGAATATCGACGTGGAGATTCCGCTGGGCAAGTTCGTCTGCGTGACGGGCGTCTCCGGCAGCGGAAAATCGAGCCTCGTCAACGAGATCATCAAAAAGACGCTGCTGCGCGACCTCAACCGTGCGCACACGCGCCCGGGCGATCACGACCGCATCGACGGAATCGAAGCGCTGGACAAGATTATCGATATCGACCAGAGCCCCATCGGACGCACGCCGAGAAGCAACCCCGCGACCTATTGCGGACTCTTTGACCTCATCCGCGCGGTGTTTGCAAACACGCCGGATTCCCGCATGCGCGGCTACAGCAACGGAAGATTCAGCTTTAACGTCAAAGGTGGCAGGTGTGAGGCCTGCAATGGCGACGGAATCATCAAGATTGAGATGCACTTTTTGCCGGATATCTACGTGCCCTGCGAAGTTTGCGGCGGCAAGCGCTATAACCGCGAAACGCTGGAGGTGCATTACAAGGGTAAAAATATCTACGACGTGCTGAACATGACGGTTGAGGAGGCGCTTCGCTTCTTCAAGCCGCTGCCGAAGATCGCGCGAAAGCTCGAAACCCTCTACGACGTGGGTTTGGGCTACGTCAAGATCGGTCAACCCAGCACGCAGCTTTCCGGCGGCGAGGCGCAGCGCGTCAAGCTCGCAACCGAGCTCAGCCGCAGGGACACTGGCCGCACGCTCTATATTCTGGACGAGCCGACGACCGGCTTGCATGTGGACGACGTGAAGCGTCTGCTGGAGATCCTCCAGCGCCTCTGCGATACGGGCAGCAGCGTACTCGTCATCGAGCACAATCTCGACGTGATCAAATGCGCGGACTATGTCATCGACCTGGGTCCGGAGGGCGGAAACGCGGGCGGCAATATCGTTGCCACCGGAACCCCGGAGGACGTGGCAAAGGTCGAAGGCAGCTATACGGGCGAGTTCCTGAAGGGCGTGCTGTGAGAACAAAGCCGATGCGGCACAATATCATTTTGTAACAATGCTGTGACGAAACGGGGATGCGTGTTTGCGCGTCCCCGTTCGTATTATATAATGCTGGTGTCCGCGGGCGAGCCGTCCGCGTGAAGAGCATGAAGAATTCCCCGCGCCTGTTTGTTTTAAGCAAGGCGTTCGAAAGGAAACCGATATGTATACCAGATGGAGACTCTATATCTTAGCCGTTTTTTTAATCATCATCGGGGTGCTGATGCTTATCTGCCGCATCTGGCGCAAGCGCGGGCACCAGTTCAGCGCTCTGCGCGAGGTCTTCCTGATTTTAGGCGTGGTGCTCATCGTGGAGACGCTGATCATCTCCACGCTCTCCAACTATAATCTCGGCGTCATCCTGCCGGCGTTCTTCGGCATACCGCTCGTGTTTCTTGCGTTC
>JBDKRF010000329.1:0-5897 GCA_039683525.1 Clostridiaceae bacterium | reverse complement strand
GAGCGTATGGAGCGCGGTATAGAGCGTCATGTAAGC
Organism: Clostridiaceae bacterium; assembly: GCA_039683525.1. Lineage (GTDB taxonomy): Bacteria > Bacillota > Clostridia > Christensenellales > CAG-138 > UBA7703. The sequence goes on along the minus strand of JBDKRF010000329.1, from coordinate 5,861 downwards.
CTCCATTTTGTCCTCGCTCATCTCGCTGCCCCAGAAGCGGTCACGGCAGCGGCGGACGTACCAGTTGGAGAGCTCGTCCGAGAACGCCTGCAGCGCTCTTCCGCCTTCCGTGATGCGGAGCTTGTCGAGGTTGCCATCCACGGTCTTGATCAGCGTGTTGAGCCGCGAGAGCACCCAGCGATCCATCTCGGAGAGCTGGCAGTCCTCAAGCTTATACTGCGTGGGATCGAACTTGTCGATCTCCGCGTAGAGGATGTAGAACGCATAGGTATTCCAGAAGGTACCGATGAACTTTCTCTGCGCCTCGCTGACCGCCTCCGCCGAGAAGCGGCTGGGCAACCACGGCATGGAGCCGGTGTAGAAATACCAGCGCACGGCGTCCGCGCCCTGCGCATCCAGCACCGTCCAGGGGTCAACGACGTTGCCCAAGTGCTTGCTCATTTTGCGGCCTTCCATATCCTGCACGTGTCCCATGACGATGCAGTTCTGGAACGCGGCCTCGTCAAAGAGACAGGTGGAGATAGCAAGCAGCGAATAGAACCATCCGCGCGTCTGGTCGATGGCCTCGCTGATTAACTGCGCTGGATAGCGCCGCTCGAACTCTTCCTTGTTTTCAAATGGATAGTGCCACTGCGCAAAAGGCATAGCACCGCTGTCAAACCAGCAGTCGATGACGACCGGCTCGCGCTTCATGGTCTTGCCGCACTTCGGGCAGGGGAAGGTGACCTCGTCGATATAGGGTTTGTGCAGCTCGATGTCGGGCGAGACGGAGGGATTCAACTCCTGCAACTCCGCGCGGGAGCCGACTACGTGCACATGACCACATTCGCACATCCAAACCGGCAAGGGAGTACCCCAGTAACGCTCGCGAGAGACACCCCAGTCGATGACGTTTTCGAGGAAGTTGCCCATGCGGCCTTCCTTGATCGTCTCGGGAATCCAGTTGACGCTGCGGTTGAAGGCGATGAGCTTTTCCTTGACCGCGGTCATCTTGATGAACCAGCTCTCTCTGGCGTAATAGATCAGCGGGGTGTCGCAGCGCCAGCAGAAGGGATAGCTGTGCTCAAACGAAAGCGCGGCAAAGAGCTTGTTGCTCGCCTTCAGAGCGTCGAGGACGGGTTTGTCCGCGTCCTTGACGAACAGGCCGTCCCAGGGCGTGCCGCCGACCATGTGGCCGCTGGCGTTGACCAGCTGCAAAAACGGCAGATCCCACTTTTTGCCCACGCGGGAGTCGTCTTCACCAAACGCGGGCGCGATATGGACAACGCCCGTGCCGTCTTCGAGCGAGACGTAATCGTCCGCCACGACGCGGTAGCCGGTCTTGTTGCCAAAGTTGACTGGCAGCTCAAAGAGCGGCTCGTATTCTGTGCCGACGAGGTCCTGACCCTTGCAGGTGGAGACGATCTCGGCGTTTTCGCCGAGCACGTTTTTCACCAGCGCTTCGGCGAGGATGTATGTCTGTCCGCCCTGCTTCGCGGTGGCGTAGGTTTCTTTTGCGTTCACGCAGAGCGCGACGTTGCTTGGCAGCGTCCAGGGCGTAGTCGTCCAGGCGAGGATCGCGACAGAGGGATCGTCTTTGAGGAAGAACTTCGCGATGGCGGAGGTGTCCTTGACGTCCTTATAGCCCTGCGCGACCTCGTGGCTACTGAGCGCCGTTCCGCAGCGCGGGCAATACGGCACGATCTTGTGCCCTTTATAGAGAAGCCCCTTCTCGTGGATCGTCTTGAGCGCCCACCAGATGCTCTCGATATAGTTGTTGTCGTAGGTGATATACGGGTCTTCCATATCCGCCCAGAAGCCCACGCGGTCGGACATGGTCTCCCAATCCGACTTATATTTCCAGACGGACTCTTTGCATTTCTTGATAAACGGCTCGATGCCGTAGGCTTCGATCTGCTCTTTGCCGTCGAGGCCGAGCTGTTTTTCCACTTCGATCTCCACCGGAAGACCGTGGGTATCCCAGCCCGCTTTGCGCAGAACGTCATACCCCTTCATGGTCTTGTAGCGCGGGATGATGTCCTTGATCGAGCGTGTGAGCACGTGTCCGATGTGCGGCTTGCCGTTGGCCGTCGGCGGGCCGTCAAAGAAGGTATAGGGCTTTGCGCCTTTGCGTAAGCGCACGCTCTTTTGGAAGATCTGTTTGTCCTTCCAAAACGCGAGCACTTCTTTCTCGCGCGGAACGAAATTCAGTTCGCTCGATACTTTTTTGTACATGATTCGCTCTCCTTGTTCTGTGTGTCAGAAAATCATCAAAATCTTGTTTGCGGAAAACGGGTAAAAAAATAGCCCTCCGCCCCGAAAAAGAGGGACGAAAAGCACGAAAATCCGGCTTTGCGAGGTACCACCCTGCTTGACGGCTGACTGCCGCCCGCTCAAGACCCCTTAACGCAGGGTATACGTCGCGCGCTACTCGGTTTGTACCTTTGGCGTGCGCGCTCACGGGGGATATCGGCTCTTCCCGCCCGCCGCCGCCTTGCACCAAACGCGGCTCGCTTCTGCGGACAAACTGTGGAACCCGACCTGTCCCGATCATCGCTGTAATAGGTGCAGTATAGCGGCTTTTTCGCGGTTTGTAAAGGGTTACGCACCGGAAACGGCATGCATAAACACGGTTTTGATCGGGGTTTATGCTTTTCTGCATTCAAATAGATGCTTTTTTCCTTAACAGACGCGGAATTCTCTGATATAATCACTCATTACAAATAGAAATCAGAAAACTAAGGATAATATCGATGGACTTTAGACAGGCAATTGCATCCGCCCTCGCAACCCCCGCGGCGCTGCCCGCGGAGGAACTCGCCACATGGCTCGAAACCCCTCCCACACCGGAGATGGGGGACTTCGCCTTTCCCTGCTTTAAACTCGCAAAAACGCTGAGAAAAGCCCCACCGGTGATCGCGAGTGAGCTTGCCGCGGCAATCGTGCTGCCCGAAGGCGTGGAGAAAGCGATCGCCGCGGGCGGATATGTGAACTTCTACCTCGACAAGAGCGCGCAGGCAAAGGCAGTTCTCTCCCGCGTGTTTGCCGAGGGCGTGCGCTATGGCGGCTCCGACATAGGTCAAGGGCGCAACGTCTGCATCGACTACTCCTCGGTGAATATCGCAAAGCCGTTTCACATCGGTCATCTGCCGACAACGGTGATCGGCAGCGCGCTGTACCGCATCTATAACCACCTCGGTTTCAAGTACGTGGGCATCAACCACCTCGGTGACTGGGGCACCCAGTTCGGCAAGATGATCGTGGCCTACAAGCTCTGGGGCGATCATGACGTGATCGATCAGGGTGGTGTGGACGAGCTCGTGAAGATCTACGTGCGCTATCATCAGGAAGTCGTGACGAATCCCACGCTGGACGACGAGGCGCGCGCGTGGTTCAAGCGTATCGAGGACGGCGATCAAGAAGCGCTGGAACTCTTCGACTGGTTTAAGAAGATCACACTCAAGGAGGTCGCGGAGGTCTACGACATCCTCGGCATTCGCTTCGACAGCTATGCCGGCGAGAGCTTTTATAACGACAAGATGGTTCGCGTGGTGGACGAGCTGAAGGAGAAGAACCTCTTAAAGCTCGACCAGGGCGCGCAGATCGTCGACCTTTCTGACTACAAGATGCCGCCGTGCATCATCCTGCGTTCCGATGGCGCCACGCTTTACGCCACGCGCGATATTGCGGCCGCGCTCTATCGCAAGGACACCTACGATTTCGCCAAGTGCCTCTATGTGGTGGCGTACCAGCAGGATCTGCATTTTCGGCAGTGGTTCAAGGTTGTCGAGCTGATGGGCTACAACTGGGCGAAGGACCTCATCCACGTTTCGTTTGGCATGGTCAGCGGCACGGAAGGCGCGTTCTCCACCCGCAAGGGAAACATGGTGAAGCTTAGAGATGTGCTCTCCGCAGCCTGCGATAAGACCTACGACATCATCTGCGAGAAGAGTCCCGATTTGGAGGATAAAAAGACCATCGCCAATCAGGTTGGCATCGGCGCGCTGATCTGGAACAGCCTCTACAACGGGCGCATCAAGGATGTGGTGTTCGACTGGGAAGCCGTGCTCAACTTTGACGGCGAAACGGGCCCCTATGCGCAGTATACCCACGCGCGCGCTTGCTCGGTGCTGAGAAAAGCGGATTACGCGCCCGCCGACGTGGACTACAGCCAGCTCACCGACGCGGAAGCCTCCGCCGTCATCTCGGCGCTCGGCGCTTTCCCGGATGCGGTTGTCGACGCGATGGAGAAAAACGAGCCGTATCTCGTCACCCGCGCCATCATCGCCCTTTGCGCGGCGTTCAACAAGTTTTATTACGAACAGCGCATCATGGCGGACGATGCTGCCGTGCGTCAGGCGCGGCTCGCGCTGACGGACGCAACGCGTCGCGTCATCGCCATCGGGCTGAATCTCATCGGTATCGCTGCGCCGGAGCGCATGTAAACACTGCTATCGGGCAATCTCCCCGCCGGAGGCGGGGAGATTGCCATAAAACTACTTTTGTAGCAAAAAACGAATTCAATCAACAGTTTGCTGGATTATTATTGGATTGACACAGGGGGATCGTATGCTGGACATCAAGCTCATCCGCACGCAGCCGGAGCTCGTAAAAGAGAACATCAAAAAGAAGTTTCAGCTTGACAAACTCGCTCTCGTGGACGAAGTACTCGCGCTCGACACCGAGTTCCGCGAGGCGCACACCCGCGCGGACAATCTGCGCGCGCAGAGAAACTCGATCAGCAAATCCATCGGCTCGATGATGGCAAAAGGGCAAAAGGAAGAAGCGGAAGCCGCAAAAAAGCAGGTCAACGACATGGCGGATGAGATGGCGCGGCTGGATGTCCGCGAGACCGAGCTGACCGCCGAAATCCGCAAGCGCATGCTCGTGATTCCGAACATCATCGACGCCTCCGTGCCCATCGGCAAGGATGACTCCGAAAACGTCGAGATCGAGCGCTTCGGCGAGCCCATCGTGCCGGAGTATGAGATCCCCTACCATGTGGACATCATGGAATCGTTCAAGGGCATCGACCTCGACGCCGCGAGAAAGACCAGCGGCAACGGGTTTTATTACCTTTGCGGCGATATCGCGCTGCTGCAATCCGCCATCCTCGCCTACGCGCGGGATTTTATGGTGGATCGCGGATTCACCTACTACATTCCCCCGTTCATGATCCGCAGCGGCGTGGTTACCGGGGTCATGAGCTTTGCCGAGATGGAAGGCATGATGTACAAGATCGAGGGAGAGGACCTCTACCTCATCGGCACCAGCGAGCACTCTATGATCGGCAAATTCATCGACACCTTCCTCGAAGAGAGCGAACTGCCGCAGAAGCTGACGAGTTACTCGCCTTGCTTTAGAAAAGAAGTCGGCGCGCACGGCATCGAGGAGCGCGGCGTCTACCGCATCCATCAGTTTGAAAAGCAGGAGATGATCGTCGTCTGCAAACCCGAGGAGAGCATGGCGTGGTTTGAAACCCTGCTGAAGAACACCATCGACTTCTTCCGTACGCTGGATATCCCCGTGCGCTCGCTGGAGTGCTGCTCCGGCGACCTCGCCGACCTCAAGGTCAAGAGCATGGATGTGGAAGCCTGGTCTCCGCGCCAGAAGAAGTATTTCGAGGTGGGCAGCTGTAGTAACTTAGGCGATGCGCAGGCGCGCCGCCTTGGCATCCGCGTGAAAAACAAGGAGACGGGCAACTATTTCCCGCATACGCTCAACAACACAGTGGTCGCTCCTCCGCGCATGCTGATCGCGTTCCTCGAAAACAACCTCCGCGCGGACGGCAGTGTTGCGATTCCCGCGGCATTGAGACCGTATTTCAGGAATAAGACGGAGATCAGGTAAAGACTTCTTAACTTCTTTCTTATAAGAAGAAG
>JBDKRF010000328.1:0-7144 GCA_039683525.1 Clostridiaceae bacterium | reverse complement strand
CGGGTTGTGTACATCGCAGGCGCGATGATCTTTGCCAATACGCAGGCCGTCGAGGGCATTCCCGCGTCGATTCCGCTGGATTGCGACGCCGTGTTCTTCTCCATGCGCGGGGTGTCATATCTCGACGTCTCATGCGCACAGGCGTTCGAGGGCGTGATCCTGTCGCTCAAGAAGCGCGGCATCCGCGTCGGCTGCTGTGGCCTCTCCTCCGAGACGCGCAGGACGATGGAGCGCAGCGGCATTCTTTCGCTCATCGGCGAAGAGAACGTGTATTGGAGCATCGACCGCGCACTCACGCAAGATTGCGGCTGCGATCAGGCAAGCGAATAAAAACAGAAAGGCCACCGTCATGCGGTGGCCTTTTACATGTCAAAAGCGATTATCCTTTCAGTGCGGCAAACGCTGCGCGATAGAGTAGCCCGCTTGCGAGAACATTTCGCCACCAGCCGAAGTGGAACGGTGAATAGCGGTAATACTTCTCCGTCTCCATGATGAGCGCGAGATATCCCTGCCCGATTGCAAACCGGATTTCCTCTTCCCGCGTGAGCAGAAGCGGGTGAGCGGAAACCGATTGATAGGTGGTGACCAACTCCGGTTTTTCCCGAAGCGGCCGATGAAACGCAAAGCAGACAAAGTCTAGTATGGGATCACCCCAGAAGCTACGCTCCGGATCGATCCATGCGAGCGAAAGAGCATCGCAAACCCGCATCACAATGATATTGGCGGGCCAAATGTCAAAGTTGACCATGCAGCCCGCTACATCCTGTAAAACGTCCTGATACCGCTCGATCCATCCAAGCAGGCGCTCTCCCCGACGGGAGTGGCGCTTTTTATTCGCGCAGTCATGCAGCGCCTGCGTCACAAACGCGCGGATCGCGAGATACCAATTATTGTATGCGTCCAGCTGCGGGTAGCCAAAGCGCTCGCTCGGGATTTGGTGCAGCTCCGCCGTCATCGCGATGAGTTGCGCGTTAGCTTTGCTCCGTTCCTCCGGCGTGAGATCCGCCTTGTTGAGCGGCTCGCCGGACAAATACTCCATGATAAAATACGGAACCGGCAGCAGCGTGCGGGAAAAATCGGAGAAAAGCACATTCGGCACGCGGATGCTCGTCTTCTCGCGCATCATGCCGTACCAATATACCTCGCGTTGCATCATATCGCGCTCGTAGGTCATCACGGGCGCGCTATCCTGCGGGGCAATCTTCAATACATAGCGTTCTTTCTCCGAAAACACGAGATAGACTGCGTTAAACTCCCCATCGCCCAACGGCTGAGCATGCGTTGCGCCGGAAAGACCCGCGGCATGAAACACATGCAGGATGGTTGCTTCGTCCACGGGATATTTCGTGCGGCTGATCATCGTCTAAGTCCCTCACATTCCCTTGATCCATCTCAACATCCGTGAAAAATTAACTTTTGTCAAGAATCCTCGATACGTTTTATAATACCTTTTAGAGGCGCATGTTTCAACGCATGCGTGTCAAAGAAAGCCGCGAGTTTTGTGTTGCGGCAAGAAAGAGAATGGATATGATTCAGAATTCAGCCGTAGAATCCCGCGTCAACGACATCCTGTCCCGCATGACGCTGGCGGAAAAGGCGGCGCAGATGGTGCAGGTTCCCTACGCCTATGTGACGGAGGAAGAGTCGCTGCTTTGGGCGCGGCGCGGTGCGGGTTCGTTTCTGCATGTGCTGGGTGAGGATGCGCGCCGGATTCAGCGCGAGGCGATGAACACGCGCCTCGGAATCCCTGTGCTCTTTGGCATCGACGCCATCCACGGCCACGGCTTGAACCGGAAGGCGGCAATCTTTCCCTCGCCGTTGGCTACTGCTTGCGCCTGGAACCCTGCGCTTGCGGAGGAGATGGGTCGCGTGACCGCGCGCGAGGTCGCAGCGGACGGCCTGCACTGGACGTTTTCACCCGTGCTCTGCCTGGGTCGCGACACGCGGTGGGGCAGAATCAACGAGACCTTCGGCGAAGACCCGTATCTCGCGGGCGAGCTTGGCGCCGCGATCATTCGCGGCTATCAGGGAGACGATATCGCGGATGGCGAGCACATCCTCGCCTGCGCGAAGCATTATATCGGCTATGGCGACGCAATCGGCGGGCGCGACTCCTGCGATACGGAGATGACGTTTCGAAAACTTCGCGAAACATTTCTGCCGCCGTTTGCGCGCGCGGTGGAGGCGGGCGTCGCGACCATCATGACAGCGTATGGCTCCATTGACGGCACGCCGTTTACCGCAAGCGAGCGGGCGATGCGCGAGATTCTGCGCGGCGAGCTGGGGTTTGAAGGCTTTGTCGTAACAGACTGGGACAACGTCAACAGCCTGATTGAGAAACAGCATGTCGCGGCGGACATGGACGAGGCGTCCCTGATTGCCGCCCGCGCGGGCAACGATATGATGATGACGACTACCGCGTTTTACGATAGTGCCATCCGGCTCGTCGAGAGCGGTCGTCTTGCGGAATCGGTGCTGGATGAGGCGGTGCGTAACATCCTACGCGTCAAGGTGCGCATGGGTCTGTTTGAGCGCCCGCAGGATCGCGGAACGCCGGAGTGTCTGGGTTGCGAGGCGCACCGAAACAGCGCGCTTGCTGCCGCGCGGGAAAGCGTCACCCTGCTCAAAAACGACGGTGTGCTGCCCATTCATGAGCAGGTTCAAACAATCGCGGTCATCGGCGCAAACGCGGACGATATCCGCGCGCAGTATGGGGACTGGACGTATTTCACCCATCCGCATATGCCGCCGAACGTCGTGCCCGCGCGTCCGTATGTGACGCTGCTGGAAGGCGTGCGCGTATGCGCGGAGCAAAGAAACGTCGAGGTTCGCTTTGCGCGCGGTTGCGGGCCGCGGCCGGGCGAGACGGATGATCTCGACGCCGCCGTACTTGCGGCGAAGGACGCGGATCTGATCTTGTTTGCGGTGGGCGATGTCATCGAGCAGGCGGGCGAGTATCGCGATCGGGCGGATCTTACGCTCTCGGGCAGGCAGGAGGAGCTATTTTCTCGCCTTCTCGCGCTCCAGATACCCATCGTCACGGTGCTGATCGCCACCAAGCCGCTCTGCCTGACTCGCGTTGTGGAGGAGTCGAGCGCGTTTCTCGCCGCGTTCAACGGCGGCCAGTATGGCGGGCAGGCAGTTGCGGAAGCGCTCTTTGGCGAAATTAACCCCGGCGGTAAGCTACCGATCTCGTTTTCGCGCCACAGCGGGCAGATTCCCGTCTACTACAACAGCTTGCCCGGCTGGCACGGTGAGAAGTATGTCGATCTACCGGAATCCCCCTTGTTCGCCTTTGGCGAAGGGTTGTCATATACCCGGTTTGCGTATTCAAATCTGCGGGTCGATCCGGAATCACTTCTCTTACATGTAACGCTCACCAATACCGGCGCGCGTGAAGGCAGCGAAATCGTGCAGGTGTATGTGCGCGATCTCGTCAGCAGCGTCATGACACCCGTCAAGCGGCTGATCGCGTTTCAGAAGGTCAAATTGACCGCGGGGGAGTCGCGCGAGATCGTGTTTTGCCTCAAACGGGATGACTTCTCGCTGGTGCTGGCGGACGAGCGGCGCGTGGTGGAACCCGGCGCGTTTGCGCTCTACGTTGGTGGCAGCTCACAGGATCAGGCGTTGCTAAAAACGGAGATTTCTCTGATATAGCAATTGCAAAATGAACGAAAAACGCGACAGGATCACGCGATTGTCACGCAACTTATAAAAAATGTGTATGATTATATGATAAGCATGCATGCCTTAGTTGACGGCGGAACATTGGGCGGATTACAATACAAATTACGATACTTCACAGCACTTTACGCAAATGATCTTCTTGCAACCAATGAAGAAACAGCATCGAAGGAAAGTTGGTTCAACCATTATGAAGCTCTCCGGTCGAATCTCAGTTTTCCTCGAATCTTTTCAGCTAAAACACGTGCAGAGCGAACGGCGAAGCGCTGTCAATCTGCTCGTGTTTCAACTTATTTATCTGGTTTTGCTGACGGCGACCATCTTTCTCAGCTTGTTTGTAGATAGTGGTGTACGGTTGTGGTTTTACCTGCTGTTGCTGGGGGGATTGATGGCTGTTATCACCGTTGCGCTCATGTTTAATCTGCGAGGGCGGTTTCATATCTCCACATGGCTGACTGCGCTTTGTATGGTTCTTGGCCCGTGGTTATCCATCCTGCTGGATCCGAAAGTCCTTGCCGGGGATTTTGTTCCGCTGATCTATGTTGCAATGTCAATCCAGCTCTGTTCCATTCTCTTAAGGGAACGGCTGACGATCATACTCTCCGTTGTTCAACTCATAGCTGTCGTGACGTTCATTTTCGCCAGCCCAATGCTTCGGCAGATCAATTGGCCGAGTCTCGTGGCGTTCATCGTGTTTACCTCCGTGATCGGGGTACTCTACGGGATTTCCAACAAACGCCAGTTGGAGGAGATCGAAAAGCAGCGCAATCAACTGGTGCTCGACGAAGCAAAGCTGCGCGCACTATCCGTACGCGATCCGCTGACGGGGCTGTATAACCGCCGGTATATGGAGGAGACCTTTGACCGGGAGATTCATCGTGCCATTCGCAAACAGCAGCAATTGACCATCATCATGGCGGATATCGACGGCTTTAAAGAGATCAACGACACGGTTGGGCATGTGCTTGGCGATAAAGTGCTCATCAAGGTGTCGGCACTATTGATGAAGAACATCCGCACGTCGGACGTTGCCTGCCGTTATGGCGGAGACGAGTTTTGCCTGATCTTGCCGGATTGTACGCTGGAAGAAGGCATTCGCCGCGCGGAGACACTCCGCCGTGCGATTGAGCAGCTTGGCGAAGACGTTGAGGCAAGGATTGACCGCGTGACCCTCTCGCTTGGAGTCGCCGCCATGCCGGAGAGTGGGGTTACACGCGAGGCACTGCTTGCGGCAGCGGATAGCGCGCTGTATTCCTCCAAGCGCGCGGGCAGAAACCGCGTCAACGGCATGCAACTGCCTCACAAAGCATAACAAGTCAAACAAACTCAACAGCGTCTGCGTCATTCCTGAAATCGTTTCTATCGATCGATCGGATCGGCTCACGAAACAGAGGGACACTTCCGGCACGTCCCAAGGAAGAAGGAGGATGAAAGGTGAAAGCAAAACAACCTTCCTCCCGCATGGAATCACGGCAGAGCTTATCGCAAGAAGAGCTTCATCTGCTGTTTGAGAACATGATCAGTGCGTTTTCGTATTACCGTATGATCTACGACGCCGAAGGGCGTCCGGTAGATTATGTGTTTCTTGCGGTCAATCGCGCGTTTGAGCTGGAAACGGGCAAGTCGCGGGAAGAGCTCATCGGCAAAAACGTAAAAAGCGTCTATCCCGAAACGGAACAGTATTGGATTGACTTTTTCGGCCGCGTGGCAAAGAGCGGGCAAGCGGAACATACCACCAACTACTCATCTGCTCTACATAAGTGGTATTCGATGCTCGCTTACTCGCCAAAACCGGACTATGTAGCCATCACTGTGAGCGACGAAACCAACTTCATAGAAAAACGCGAATCCCTCGAGGAAGCGGCTCAGGCGCTGGAAGCAAAGGAAGAGGAGAACTTTCGCCTCGCGCACGAAGAACCGATTACGGGACTTCCAAACCGTTTGTGTCTCTACGCGGTACTCGCGCAAAAGATGCAGGCAAATGATGAATCGGAGTTTCTTCTTGCCATCTTCACGCCGGATAATCTCGCGGGGATTCTCGCTTCCTATGGCAGCGTGCTGAGCGACGCCATCATGCGCGGGATTGCGCAGAGACTCACCTCTCTGTTTACGGAGCAGGATGTGTGCTATAGCATGACGGGAACCGACCTCGTACTTCTGTTGACGTCGCCTTACGATGGCCGCAAGATGCGCGAAGCGATCGCTCACGCGCAAAAAGCCATTCAGCAGCCGATCAATGTCGAAGGCATGGACTACTATATTTCGGCGAGTTGCGGCGTCGCCTGTTTTCCCAGGGATGGCGGGGATCGCAACGAACTGATCATGAAAGCAAATCTTGCGCTCTATCAGGCAAAGCAAACGGGAGAACCCATCGTCATCTTCAGCGAGCGGATCAACCAGATGTTGCACAATCGTTTGCTGATACGAAATGCGCTACCCAAAGCGCTGGCGAACAAGGAGCTTGAACTGTTCTTTCAACCGCAAACCGATCTGGTATCCGATCATATGTCGGGATTTGAGGCGCTCCTGCGCTGGCATAGCGAGGAGCTTGGCGAAATATCTCCGAGAGACTTCATACCGGTTGCGGAAGAAAGCCGATTGATCGTACCCATCGGTGCATGGGTGCTGGAGAAGGCGTGCAGCGCGCTGCGGCAGATCAACGACAGGTTCGGTGCACGTTACTGCATCGCGGTCAACGTTTCCGGCGTACAGCTGCATGCCGATGACTTTGTCAATCAGGTGCTGGCGATCTTGGAGAAAACCAGAATCGATCCCGGATTGCTTGAGCTGGAGGTTACGGAATCCGTGCTGATCAACCGCGAACTGCATGCAATCGAGAAGCTCAGCGCGCTCATTCAACACGGGGTGCGGATTGCGCTCGACGACTTCGGCACGGGTTACTCCTCGTTGAGCATACTCAAGGATCTTAAAATCACGACGCTGAAGATCGACAAGCTCTTTATTCAGGACCCTAAAGCCGCTTTGCTGACTAAAATGATCGTTCGCCTCGGTCACACACTCGGCGCGGAGATCGTCGCGGAAGGCGTGGAGAACGAGGAACAAATGCGGTTTGTTCGAAAAGCGGGTTGCGACCGGGTGCAGGGTTTCTTTCGCGGATTGCCGATGCCGATGGATTCGCTGATGCGCCTGCTCGCAACCAGAGAGTGTTGAGAATTGGTAATACGGGTGCTTTTCGAGCGCGCTGATGGGTAGCGCGCTTATTTTTATTTCTCGCGTGTCTGCTTTATGGTAAAATAACCATACGCACATGAAAACGCCGGGGTGCGAAAACGCGCGCGACATCAGGCAACAGCCGACTGCGCGCCAAGCAAGGAGCAAGCATGGAGACTCAGATTCAACTACTCGCAAAAGAATTCAATCAAAATGAAACGAATGTAAAAAACGTCGTCGACCTGATCGACGAGGGATACACGATCCCGTTTATCGCGCGCTACCGCAA
>JBDKRF010000327.1:0-4628 GCA_039683525.1 Clostridiaceae bacterium | reverse complement strand
TGGGGTGTGTTTACGATCGTGTTCGGGGTTGGCGAGTTCCTGCCAAAGTCGCCCATCACGCTGGTCGCGACGTTTGTGGTGCTCGCGGATGCAATCATGAGCTTCTTTGGTTCGTTTGGCTATGATGCGGGGTTCTCCATCTGGACGACAGACATCTCCAATGAGCATAACCGCGGCAGGCTTGGCGGCGCGCTCGCGGTCATGCCCGTGATCGCGACCATTTTCGGCACGGTTGTGTCCGGCATGATTGTCGACGCGCTTGGCTTCTTCGATTTCTTCATCCTCATGGGCGGACTTGTGATCGTCATCGGTGTCGTTTCCCTCTTTGCGATGAAGGACGCGCCGGATCTCAAACCCCGCCGTGAAGAGAAGACCTACTGGCGGCAGTTGACAAAGGTGTTCAACTGGCGCACGGTTTCGGAAAACCGCGAGCTGTTCTGGATTTTTATCGTCATGCTGATCTACTTTATCGGTTTTAACGTGTATTTCTCCTATATCACAATCTATTTCGTCAATTATCTTGGTTATTCCTTCACCGTTGCCGGAGCATTACAGGGCGGGGCACTGGTGCTCGCGGCGTTCATGACGATTCCAACCGCGAAGATGATCGACAAGGGCTTGCTGGCTCGGGTGATCACCATCGCGTTGGTTTCCAACACACTCGGGCTTCTTTGCATCGCGTTTGCCAAAGGTATTGCGTTCCTGTGCGTGGGCATGTTCCTAGCCGGCTGCGGATATATCCTGACGCTGCAGTCTTTAACCGCATGGATGAAGAACCTCTATCCTGAGGATCAGCGCGGTCAGTTTGAGGGTATCAAGCAGGTGTTCTATGTCGCATTGCCGATGATATTCGGACCTATGATTGCAGCGCCCGTCATCAACAATTGGGGTGTGGAGAAGTTGGTCAACAACATTTCCGGTATGGTGCCCGGGCCTTCCCTCTTCCTCGTCTCCGCCGCGGTCACCGCGCTGGCAATTTTGCCACTCATCGCGGCAAACCGTCTCCATAAGCGCAGGCTTAGCGAGCGGGCTGCCACGCATCTAGAAGCACTATGAGTGAGCGCTTGACTGACCATATCTTCTCTCCCGGCGAGCAGGTGCTCCTGCCAAACGGCGTACCGGTGGCCGGGTACTCGCTCACCGGCGATGCGGTCTATACGCGAAGCCGCATCCATGCCGCCCCCTGGCGGCTGAAGGAATGGGATTTCTACCAGATTGCGGATGACAGGCTCTGCCTGCAGCTCGTCATCGGGCACGTCTCCTACGTCGGCAACTGCAACATCGCGCTGTTTGATCACGTGAGCGGAGAAAAGCTCCTCGAGCGCGGCGTGATGATTCCCCTTCCGTTTCGCAGCATGCATTTGCCTCAAAGCGCGCACGCAGACTCAACTCTTACGTTTACGCACGGCGGGGCATCGCTCCTGTTTGAGACCAATGCCGATGGGCGGCGCCTCAAAGCGGACTTTGCAGGCCTTTCTGCGGAAGTCCAGCTCACGCCTGCCGTCCCGGAGAGCATATCGATCTGTACCCCGTTTGCCAGCAAGCGAGATTTTTACTTTAACGAGAAGATCAATCTTCTGCGCGCTGACGTCAACCTGACCCTTGACGGCAAGCGTTACGAATTTAATCCTGATCGCACGTTCTCCCTGCTCGACTGGGGACGTGGCGTCTGGCCGTTTTCGCACGAGTGGTACTGGAGTAGTGTCAGCACGCTACTCAGCGGCGAGCCGTTCGGCTTCAACCTCGGCTGCGGCTTTGGCGCGGAGGAAAAGATGCGCGGCACGGAAAACATCGTCTACTATCACGGAGAAGCGATCAAACTTGGGCGAGTCTCCATTCAACATGAGGCGGATGTGCTGCTTCCGTGGCACTTTGAAGAGGAACACGGCAACTTCAGCGCTACGCTCACACCGCGCTATGACAGGGACACCATCACGAAGCTCCTGTTCGTCAACAACCGCTGCCATCAGATGTTTGGCACATTCTCCGGCTCGTTCCTCTCCGGCGATGGCACGCGCGTTTCGTTTTCGGATGTCACAGGCTTTGCCGAGCACGCGGTCAATCACTGGTAACTTGAGCGTCTATCGATCAAAAGAGTCGCTTCGTCGGCTCTTTTTTCTTTGTGCCGCTTGGGCATCGTCGTATAAACATACGATCCGTAACTCCTTTATGCATTTTTACCGAATGCGCAACCCGGATCATACATTTTACCCGTTTTCGATTCGTTTTGCGCTGATGAGCATGCGTTCATCAGATGCGTGTTGAGAAAATCGGAATCAAAATGTCAATCAAAATCAAAAGAATTGTGAAATGCCGTGCGCTGCTTTGCGATTCATGGTATGGTTAACCCGCATTTCGAGGGCTTTCAAAGCCTTTTCCCGTCAGATGTGTGAAATATCCGTAACATATTTGGCGGTTATGTTTACATATATATACTAGTCATGTATAATTTCCACGACAGAATGTCTTTCATGCAAGAAAGGATGTGTACCGAATGAAACGCACAATTGCACTAGTTATGAGCTTGCTCATGCTGCTCGTACTGGTGCCCACCACCGCGCTCGCGGACACCGATGTACACCCATATTTGGAAGTAACCCCGGTAGCGGTTGCCCCGGACACCACGCCGACACTCTTCCAGTTTGGTACGGACCTCACATTTAACTGGAAGAACGAAAACCTTGTCGTCAAGATTTTTGACGATAATGCTGACCCCGCTCCAGCCGGCAGGATCCTCACGCTGGGCACTACGCTCACCGCGGACACCTATGTGCTCTACCTCAATGGCGTGATCTACAACCCCACAACGCCGTATACCTTCCTCGCGACCGATGTCGGCGTAAAGACCTTGACGGTGCAATACTCTTATAAACCGGCCGGCAACTCGAACTTCGTCACGGTTAATAAGGATTTCACTATCTCAATTCAGAGAAACGTCCTTCAGAGCATCACCGTGACTGGCCCTGCGCAGGATTCTTACTACGCGGGTGAGTACCTGAACCTCAGTGGGCTTGTTGTGAAGGGAATCTACAGCAACATGACCGATCCCGTTGTGCTCGATAGTTCGAAGTACACCCTGCGTCTCTACAAAGATACCGCTGGTGCGATTTCAAATGAAATCGGCACGTCGGATAAGCTGACCGATCAGAACACACTCAAGGTCAGCGTTACAGAGACCTATCCGGGATCGGAAGATAAAGTCACCAGATTCGTTGATAAGTCAATTAATATCACCGCTGCTGCAACCGCACTAGCGCTGAAACTCGATACTACTGTTATTTCTGAGCTTCCAATGTTAATAACGGATTCCAAAAAATTGATTAACGCGGAAGTCACTGGTCCCAAAACTAGCCTGGTAGCAAGTGTCGATAAGCCCGCAATAGCATCTGTTGATACAACTAAACTTACTTCCGATGGCACCTTAACAATCACTCCACTTTCATTGGGTACCGCGATTGTTACCGTTCGTGTGCGCGGAAACGATGCATTAACCAAAACCATCTCCGTAACTGTTACTAAAGAACCAACACCAGTCACTAGCCTCGTGTTGGATAAATCCAGCCTGTCGCTGCCTGTCAACGGCACATACACGCTTACCGCGACGATCGGCCCGGATGATGCAGCTAACAAAACTATCACTTGGTCTGTTGAAACGGGTAAAGAAAGTGATGTTTCTGTTGATTCCACTGGAACTGTTAAGGTGTTACGTAACTTCAGTGACACCGTAAAGATCACGGCGACCGCTAATGGCACGAAATCAGGAACAACGGTTAAACAGGAGTGCTCGATCTCTGTCAACTCCATCAAAGTTGACGGTATCGCCATCAGCGATACGAGCGCAACGCTCTATAAGGGTAGCTGGAAACAACTCTCTGCGGTCATCACACCCAGCGGCGCGGCAGACCCCGCAGTTACCTGGAGCAGCAGCGACAGCGACATCGTCAAAGTTGACTCAACCGGCAGAATCACCGCGGTTGGAACCAAAACATCTGGAACCACAGTGATCAACGAGGCGATCATCACCGCGCTGAGCTCCAATGCATCTGTGTTTGCAACCTGCACTGTTAAGGTTCTTGATGCGGTTCTAATCACGAGCCTGACGCTGAACAAATCCGAGCTCTCGCTCAACGTTGGCGATGAAGAAACCCTCACCGTCACCGGCGCTCCCTCGAACGCGACGAACAAGACGCTTGTTTGGAAGAGCAGCAACCCCGATGTTGCCAGCGTTTCCGGCGGCAAGGTCATCGCGGCAGCCAAGGGTACTGCCGTTATCACCGCAACGGCTACCGACGGAAGCGAGAAATACGTCTCCTGCGTCGTCACGGTCAACAACATTCAAATCCTCAACGTTTCCCTTGACAAGTCTTCGCTTGATTTGAGTGAAGGCGATACGGCAAAGGTTACGGCGACGGTCTATCCTGCCAACGCCACTACCTCAAATTTGAAGTGGACGAGCTCGAACTCCTCCGTTGCCACCGTTGACTCCAAGGGTAACGTGATTGCGGGCGCAACCAAGGGCTACGCCATCATCACCGCGTCGGCAACCGACGGCAGCGGCAAGTTTGCCGAGTGCGTCGTGCTCTCCAAGCCGAAGGTGCATGTCACGGGTATCACGATCAACTACGGCA
>JBDKRF010000326.1:0-4854 GCA_039683525.1 Clostridiaceae bacterium | reverse complement strand
CTCCCGTGAGGCGCATCGCCTGATAGACGAACGCGCGGCCGGAGAGCGGATCGCGAATCGCGCCGCCGATGCAGGTTGCGGCGCCGCCGAAGGGTTCGATCTCCGTCGGGTGATTGTGCGTTTCGTTTTTAAAGAGCACGAGCCAATCCTGCCGCTCACCATCGACCGTGATCGTGGTCTTGACCGTGCAGGCGTTGATCTCGTCGGACTCGTCCAAGAGCGGCAGCTTATCTTCGTGCCTGAGCCACTTGGCGCCAATCGTCGCCATATCCATGAGCGTAACGGGCTTTGTGATGCCGAGGCGTTTGCGCAGATCAAGATAGGTTTCGTAGGTTTTCTGCGCGCGCGGGTCGGAAAACTCCACCGCGTCCAGCGCGGTTAAAAACGTCGTGTGACGGCAGTGATCCGACCAGTAGGTGTCCAGTAGCTTCAGCTCGGTCAGCGTGGGATCACGTTGTTCACTTTGAAAATAGCGTTGGCAGCAGAGCAGGTCGTCTTGATCCATCGCAAGGCCGTATCTCGCGATGAGCCCGCCAAGCTCTGCTTCGCACAAACCGCAAAACCCGCTCAAAACAGGGATTGATTCGGGTATCTCTGCCATGAGCGTGAGCGTTTCGGGCTTCTCCAGCGAAGCCTCCCGCGCCTCGACGGGGTTGATGATGTAGCGCTTGATGGCGACTAGCTGCTCCTCATAGATGGAGCCACTTAGCAGGTACACCCGCGCGGTGCGCACCACGGGCGCGCGCTCGCCGGAAAGCAGCGCGATGCACTGCGCGCAAGCCTCCGCCCGCTGATCAAACTGACCCGGCAGATACTCGACCGCGAAACCCGCATCCGCGCCCTGCGGAAGTTCGTCGTAGACCACGTCGATCTGCGGCTCGGCAAACACCGTATAGCGGCAGGACGAAAAGAGGGCGTGATCCACTCCCTCCACGTCGTAGCGGTTGATGATTCTCAGTCCTGTCACCTGCGAGAAACCGAGCACGTTGCGAATATCCGCGAACGCAGATGTTGCTTCCTGCGCGAAAGCGGGTTGTTTTTCCACATAGATGCGTTCAACCATCGATTGTTTTTTCTCCCTGTTCCGCCGTTGCGATGGCGCGCGCGCCGATATCGTGCCGGTAAAACGCGCGTTCAAAGCGAATGCGCTTGACCGCGGCATACGCCGCGTATCGCGCCGCATGTGCATCCGTGCCCAGCGCGGTCACGCCCAGCACGCGACCGCCCGCGGTCACGAGTCGGCCCTGATCAAGCTTTGTTCCCGCATGGTAGACAAACACGTTTTCCGCGCGTTCCGCGTCACCAAGCGAAATCTCAAACCCGGTTTGATATGCGCCGGGGTAGCCTTCACTTGCCAGCACCACGCAGCAGGCGGATCCGCCGCGAAAGCGCACGGGAACCTCCGCAAGCCTGTTTTCCTCGATTGCGAGCATGATCTCAAACAGATCCGTCTCCAATAGCGGTAGTACGACCTGCGTCTCCGGGTCGCCGAAGCGGCAGTTGTATTCGATCACCTTCGGGCCGTGCGGCGTCAGCATCAGGCCAAAGTACAGACAACCAGAAAACGGGCGTCCTTCTTCGCGCATGGCGCGGATCGTCGGAAGAAATATCAAGTCCATGCAGGAGCGTGCCATCTCCAGCGAATAATACGGGTTTGGCGCGAGCGCACCCATGCCGCCGGTGTTGAGTCCCTGATCGCCATCCAGCGCGCGCTTGTGATCCAGCGCGGAGATCATCGGAATCAGCGTCTCGCCATCCGTAAACGCGAGCACGCTCACCTCGTTGCCCGTTAAAAACTCCTCGACGACCACGCGGCTGCCGCTTTCGCCAAACGCGCCCTCCTCCATCATGGAGCGAACCGTTTGAAACGCTTCCTCGCGTGTGTTTACGATGATCACGCCCTTGCCCAGCGCGGGGCCGTCCGCCTTGATGACGAGCGGGTAGTTCGCGCCCGCAAGATAGGCATACGCCTCCGTTGCGCGGTCAAACACCGCATAGTCCGCGGTCGGAATACCGTATTTTCGCATCAACGCCTTTGCAAAGCTCTTGCTGCCCTCGATGGCGGCTGCGGCTTTGCTTGGCCCGAAGCAGCGAATGCCCACCGCGCGGAGCCGGTCGCAAACGCCCGCAATCAGCGGATCGTCCGGGCCGATCACCGCAAAATCGATGGCGTGATCCCGCGCAAAATCGACGATGCCGTCGATGTCGGTTGCTTTGATGGGCACGCATTCGGCATGCTCCGCCATCCCGCCGTTGCCCGGCAGGGCATAGATCTTCTCTATGCGCGGATTCTCGCGCAGTTTTTCGAGGATGGCGTGTTCGCGGCCGCCGCCGCCCACGATTAAGACTTTCATAAGAACACCTTTATCGTTTGGATTGTAATAAGAGTTTAATGGTGAAACAGCCGCATACCCGTAAAGAACATCGCGATGCCGTAGCGGTCACAGCACGCGATCACGTCCGCATCCCTTACAGAGCCGCCGGGGTCCGCGATAAAGCTTACTCCGCTCCTGTGTGCGCGCTCGATGTTGTCGTCAAACGGGAAAAACGCGTCGCTGCCAAGCGAAACGCCCGAAAGCGAAGCAAGATGCGCCGCGCGCTGCTCTGCGGTCATCGGCACCGGCCTTTGCGAAAAATACGCTTCCCAGCCCGCTTCGCCGCAGGCGGGGCCGCCGTAGGAGCCGATGTACTGATCGATCAGGTTGTCACGATCGGGACGCTTGATCTCCGGTAAAAACGGCAATGCAAGCACCTCGGGGCTTCTTCTGAGCCACCAGATATCCGCCTTGTCGCCCGCAAGGCGCGTGCAGTGAATCCTGCTCTGCTGGCCCGCGCCGACGCCGATGGTCTGCCCATTTGCCGCGAAGCAGACGGAGTTGGACTGCGTATACTTGAGCGTGATGAGCGAGAGGAGCATATCCCGCTTCGCCGCCTCGCTGACGTCTTTGATCGCTGTCACGGGGTTTTGCAGCAGTGTTTCGTCAATCTTTGCCGTGTTGCGCGGCTGCTCGAAGGTCACGCCGAACACCTGCTTGGTTTCCGCACCCTCCGGCGCATAGTCCGGGTCGATCCGGATCACGGCGTAATTGCCGTTTCGCTTGGTCTTCAGGAGTGCCAGCGCTTCCGGCGTGTAGCCTGGGGCTATGATGCCATCCGATACCTCGCGCTTGATGATGCGCGCGGTGGTCTCGTCGCAGACGTCACTCAGCGCGATAAAATCGCCAAAGGAGGACATGCGATCCGTTCCACGCGCCCGCGCATAGGCGCAGGCGACGGGGGAATCGTTGATGCCGATCAGGTCGTCTACCGCGCATGCAATCAGCTCCGTCTCGCTCAGCGGCAGTCCCACCGCGGCGCCCGCGGGGCTGACGTGCTTAAACGATGTCGCCGCGGGAAGACCCAGAGATGCCTTGAGTTCTTTGACGAGCTGCCACGCGTTCAGCGCATCCAGAAAGTTGATATATCCCGGTTGACCATTGAGCACCTCGACGGGCAGCTCGCCCTCTTCCGCGTAGATGCGGGCGGGCTTTTGGTTCGGGTTACAGCCGTATTTTAAAATGAGTTCCTTCATGCCGGTTCTCCTTATAACGCGTATTGATTGAAGATTTTATCCTCGTACTTGCCAGTCGCAAGGTCCGTGTATCGCACATAGAGTGAAACTTTGTTGTCGGGATTCAGCGCGCTCCAAAGACCATCTGCAAACGTCGCAAGCTCGTTCGGAATCGCAACCGCGACCGGCTCGCCGGAAAAGCTCGGCAGCACCGCGCCGTCGGTTTGGTACGTATGGATGAAATGCCCCGTACCCGCGAGCGGCTCCACGTCAAACGTATAGCGAAGCGTGGTTTTACCCTCCACATCGCCCGATTTGAGGATCGAAAGTTTGTATTGATACTCAGGCGAGAACGTGAGCATTCCGCTGATGCGCGGGGTAAAGTGCGGCGCGTCCGGCTCGAAGGTGCGCGTCTTCAGCGCGGCTTCAAATGTGCCGCCGTTTGACAAAGCCGCACAGATCGTGTCCGTCTGGTCACCGTTGGTGACGACGATAGTCTTCTCCAGCGTACGAAGTGGCGTGTATAAGATCAAGCTGGTGTCGGCGATCTTGCCGCCGTCCAGCATGTGAATGCCGATGTCATCTCCGTTTTTCACGAACGCTCGGCTGCGGCTGCCCGCGCTGCGCCCCATGATGAAATATGCCAGCGCGGCATTCATACCATCCGGGGTAAGCCCTAGCACGATGCCGCGACCGGGGTAGGGGTTGTTTTTTAAGACTTCAAACAAATTCT
The DNA here is from genome assembly GCA_039683525.1 of Clostridiaceae bacterium. Lineage (GTDB taxonomy): Bacteria > Bacillota > Clostridia > Christensenellales > CAG-138 > UBA7703. The sequence continues at coordinate 571 of JBDKRF010000326.1, read as the reverse complement.
GCTGTTTCATTTGCGCTCCTGTTTGTAAAATCAGGTCAAAGCAAAGCTGCTCCACCGCACGCGGCAACAACACCCACTCCGCCTGCTCCATCACGCGGTGCTGGAGCGTTTCCGGCGTATCGCTCGGAAACACCGGCACGCGCTGCTGCATCAAAATTTGCCCGCCGTCGGGCACTTCGTTGACCATGTGTACGGTGGCTCCCGTCTCGGTTTCGCCCGCAGCGAGCACCGCCTCGTGTACCTTGATGCCGTAAAACCCTTTTCCGCAATAGGCGGGAATCAGCGAAGGATGCACGTTGACGATGCGGTCGGGATAGCGCGAGACAAACGCTGCGGAGAGAATGTGCATGAATCCCGCGAGCACGATCAGGTCGATGTCGTATGACGCGAGCACCTCAATCAACCGCGCTTCATACGCTTCCTGAGAGGAAAACGCCGCGCGTTCGACGGTCTCGCTCGCGATTTCCGCGCGCTTCGCGCGCTCCAGCGCATAGACGCCGGGCTTACTTGCGACGACCAGAACGAGTTCTCCGCTCTGCAGCCGTCCGCAGGATTGCGCGTCGATCAGCGC
>JBDKRF010000325.1:0-13543 GCA_039683525.1 Clostridiaceae bacterium | reverse complement strand
CAATCGTATTCATCTCCCCGTGCCCGGCGAAAGCAAGCTACGTGAAGAACGGATTTCTGGGCGAAAATAGCCACGTGGATTACGTCGTTAACAAGAGCGATATATACATTAAGCACATCGGCGTCATGAAGAAAAGCGTGGTGCCCAAGGCGGTCAGCCAAAGCGGCATGATCGGCATGAGCTGGGCGAGCACCGGCGGCGAGGCGAGCGCGCTGTTTAACGACAAGTACCTGGCGGCGGACGGCATTGAAAACGTCATCCGCGTGCTGGACGAAATCGAGACCGGGCACTTTCCGATGTTACAGTTTGTAGAGCTAAACGCCTGTCCCGGCGGCTGTGTCGGCGGGGTGGCGACGGTGGAAAACCCCTATATCGCGCGCGTGCGGTTACAGGCACTCAGACGGTATTTGCCGGTATCACAGAATCGATTGGAAAAGGACGATATCGCGGGTTATCCGGAAGAAATTCTCTTCCCGAAAGACCTCGAATATCGACCGGTTGGAAAATTTGACGAAGATCTGACCACGGCGATGCAGAAGATGAGCGATATTGAGACACTGACCGCCTCTCTGCCCGCGCTGGACTGCGGCTCCTGCGGCGCTCCGACGTGCCGCGCGTTTGCCGAGGACGTTGTGCTCGGCGGACGCAGCATAGACGAGTGCATCGTCTACATGCGGGAGCGGATACAGAAGATGGCAAACAATCCCGAGGAGGAACAGACATGACGGTGTCCGGCCTGAAAGAAGCGCTCCACCTGACCGCGTTTGCCCTGCCGCAAGGCGATAGGGACGTACGCGGCGGATACGCGGGCGATCTTTTGAGCTGGGTCATGGGTCGGGCCCAGGCGGATGACGCGTGGTTGACCATCATGAGCAATCCCAACATCGTCGCGGTGGCGACGCTGACGGACGTGAGCTGCATCATCCTCTGCGAAGGTGTGGAGCCGGACGCGGGAGTGGCTAACCTCGCCGCCGATAAGGGCATCAACCTGCTCGGCTGCGAATCCTCCGTGTTCGCGCTTGCGGCGCAAATTAGCCTTTTGTTATGAGCGCGCATCGCTGCGATCTGCACATTCACTCCTGCCTCTCGCCCTGTGCGGATGAGGAGATGACGCCGGGAACCATCGCAGGCATTGCTAAGCTCAACGGACTTACCATCGTGGCTCTGACCGATCACAACACCTGCGGCAACTGCGAAAGCTTCTTTGCCGCCTGCGAACTGTACGAGGTGGTGCCGATCGCGGGCATGGAGCTGACCACGAGCGAAGATGTGCACCTTTTGTGCCTCTTTCGAACACTTTTAGATGCAACCGCCTTTTCCGCGGCGGTGGATCATAGACGCATCAAGATCAAAAACCGACCGGAGATATTCGGCAGGCAACTCTTGATCGATCTCGACGACGAACCCTGCGGCGAGGAAGCGTTTCTTCTGATCAACGCAACGACGCTCTCGCTGGAGGAGGCAACAAGCCTCTGCACCGGGCACCGCGGAATCGCGATTCCCGCGCACATCGATCGCGAATCAAACGGCATGCTCTCCACGCTTGGCGGCGTGCCGGAAACACCGGATTTTCCGACGATTGAAGTACGGGAAGCGGAAAACCTACCGGAACTTGTGCGTAAGTATCCGCTTCTACGGCGAAAGCGCGAAATCGTCTCCTCGGATGCACACCGCATCTGCGAGATTGCGGAGCCGGGGTTTCCGATCAATCTGCCCTGTGAAGATGACGCGAGTGATCAGAGCGTGCGAGATGCTTTGATCGATTACCTGAGCAGTCACCGCGGAGGAAACCGATGAAGGAACTCTCCCTCAATATACTCGATATCGCGCAGAATTCGATCAAGGCGGAAGCGCAGCACGTGGAGATCGCGCTGGTACAGCGCGGAGACTGGCTCACCATCACGATCACGGACGACGGCAAGGGCATGAGCCCGGCGTTCGCAGCGGAGGCCGCAAACCCCTTTACCACCACGCGCACGACCAGAAAGGTCGGCATGGGACTTCCGCTGTTCAAGCTGGCGGCGGAGCAGACGGGCGGAACCTTCTCGCTCACGTCACATCAAGCGGAATTCGAAGGAGACACGCACGGAACCACCGTGACGGCAACCTTTAACACGGCACATGTGGACTGCGAACCCCTTGGTGACAATACCGAGACGATTCTTACGCTGTTGCAGGGCAACCCCGATCTCTCGCTTACCTATTTATACAGCAAAGAGAGCGGAGACATACGGCTCAGCACCGACGAGATGCGCGAAATCCTCGGAGACGACGTGCCGCTCAATAGCCCGGATGTACTCGAATGGGCAAGAGCGTTTTTAAACGGGGAAGAATAACCCCGGCGGCACATGTGCGCTGCAATAATAGCGTCAAGCATGAGCAGAATTGCTTTTTTTATAAATCATCGCAAGGCTGAAACAAAGCCGCGCGAAAACAGCAGTCATGACGGAATCAATCATCAGTGAGGAAGGAACGAAGAACATGAAATCATTGCAGGAATTGGCAGAGATTCGCGAGAAGAGCAAGAGCAAAGTCGCCCTTCGCGAAGGTCACAACGAAATTCGGATCGTCGTCGGTATGGCGACTTGCGGCATCGCGGCAGGCGCGCGTCCCGTGCTCAGCACCTTAGTGGAAGAGGTAAACAAGCAGAACTTAGGCGATAAGGCGACCGTTTCGCAGACGGGCTGCATCGGCATCTGCCGCCTCGAACCCATCGTGGAAGTCTTTGAAGTGGGCAAAGAAAAGATCACCTATGTCAAGATGACACCCGAGAAGGCAAAGCAGATTGTCAGCGAGCACATCAAGGGCGGCAAGCCCGTTTACGAATACACGATCGGTGAGAAATAAGCGGAGGAGAAACCCATGATTCGTTCACATGTATTAGTCTGCGGCGGCACCGGCTGCACATCCAGCGGCAGTCCCGCGATTCGCGAACACCTGGAAAAAGAGCTCAAGAAACAGGGCCTCGACGAGGAGATCAAGGTTGTCCAGACCGGATGCTTCGGCCTCTGCGCGCTGGGTCCGATCATGATCGTCTATCCAGAAGGCACGTTCTATAGCCGCGTGACCGAAGAAGACGTCACGGAGATCGTCAGCGAGCACCTGCTCAAGGGCCGTCCCGTCGAGCGCCTTGTGTATAACCCCAAGACCGAAGACATGCCGCATGGCGTGACCTCGCTCTCCGAAACGCCGTTTTACAAGAGCCAGATGCGTATCGCTCTGCGCAACTGCGGCGTGATCAACCCCGAAGAGATCGATGAATACATCGCGCTCGACGGCTACCTCGCGCTGGGCAAAGTGCTCACCGAGATGACGCCGCAGCAGGTTATCGACGTCATGAAAGCCAGCGGCCTTCGCGGTCGCGGCGGCGCGGGCTTCCCGACCGGCACGAAATGGCAGTTTGCCGCCAACAACGCCGCAGATGAGAAATTTGTCATCTGCAACGCGGACGAGGGCGACCCCGGCGCGTTCATGGATCGTTCCGTTCTGGAAGGCGACCCGCACGCGGTGCTGGAAGCCATGGCCATCGCGGGCTACGCCATCGGCGGCACGCACGGCTATATCTACGTCCGCGCGGAGTATCCGATCGCCGTCAAGCGCCTCAAGATCGCAATCGATCAGGCGCGCAAATACGGCCTGCTCGGCAAAAATATCTTCGGCACCGACTTCAGCTTCGACATCGATATCCGCCTCGGCGCGGGCGCGTTTGTCTGCGGCGAAGAGACGGCGCTGATGACCAGCATCGAGGGTTTCCGCGGCGAGCCGCGCAACAAGCCCCCGTTCCCGGCGGTCAAGGGCCTCTTTGGCAAGCCGACCATCATCAACAACGTGGAAACTCTCGCCAACATTCCGCAGATCATCGTCAAAGGTGCGGAGTGGTTCTCCTCGATGGGTACGGACTGCAGCAAAGGTACGAAGGTCTTCGCCCTCGGCGGCAAGATCAACAACACGGGTCTCGTCGAGATTCCGATGGGTACCACGCTTCGTCAGATTCTCTTTGAAATCGGCGGCGGCATCCCCGGCGGAAAGAAATTCAAGGCAGCGCAGACCGGTGGTCCTTCGGGCGGTTGCATCCCCACGGAGCATCTTGATACGCCAATCGACTACGAAAACCTCAAGGCCATCGGCTCGATGATGGGCCGCGGCGGCTTGATCGTCATGGACGAAGACAACTGCATGGTGGATATCGCCCGCTTCTTCCTCGAGTTCACGGTGGACGAGAGCTGCGGCAAGTGCACCCCGTGCCGCATCGGCACCCGTCGTCTGCTGGAGATGCTCAACAAGATCATCGAGGGCAACGGCACGCTCGAAGACCTCGATAAGATGGAAGAGCTTTGCCACTACATCATCAACAACGCGCTCTGCGGACTCGGCCAGACCGCGCCGAACCCCGTGCTCTCCACGATGAAGTATTTCCGTGATGAATACATAGCACACGTGGTCGAGAAGCGCTGCCCCGCGGGCGTTTGCAAGAAACTCTTGCAGTATCACATCGATCCGAACAAGTGCACGGGCTGCACGCTTTGCGCGCGCAAGTGCCCGGTCAGCTGCATCGCCGGCAAGGTGAAGGAGCCGCACGTGATCGATCAGAGTAAGTGCATCAAATGCGGCGCCTGCATGGATAACTGCAAGTTCAGCGCCATTTCCAAGAAGTAAGGAGGCAGGAACATGGATCAGGTAACAGTAAAAGTCAACGGGATCGAAACGAAGGTTCCCGCCAACTCGACCATTCTGGAGGCGGCGCATGTCGCGGGGATTCGCATTCCCACGCTGTGCTACCTTCGGGAGATCAACGCCATCGCGGCCTGCCGTATCTGCCTTGTGCAGGCGACGGGTGTACGCGGTCACGCGGCTGCCTGCGTGCAGAAGGTCGCGGACGGTATGGAGATTCAGACCAACACGCCGGAGCTGCGCGCCGCGAGAAAGACCACGCTGGAGCTCATTTTGAGCAACCACCGTATGGACTGCCTCAGCTGCGATCGCAACCAGGATTGCGAACTGCAAACCCTCGCGCGTGAATATGGCGTGGATCAGTACAAGTACATGGGTAATGAAGACCTCAAGCCCCAGTATGAGCGCAGTGCGCCGCACCTTGTGCGCGACAACAGCAAGTGCATCCTTTGCCGCCGCTGCGTCGCGGTCTGCGGACACAACCAGCACGTCGCCGTCATCGGCACCAACGAGCGCGGATTTGACACCCATGTCGGCAGCGCGTTTGATATGCCGCTCAACGACACGGCTTGCATCAACTGCGGTCAGTGCATCTCCGTCTGCCCGACGGGCGCGCTCACCGAGCGCGACGACACCCAAATCGTTTGGGATGCGCTCGCGGACAAGACCAAGCATGTCATCGTAGCGCCCGCGCCTTCCGTTCGTGTTCAGCTCGGCGAGTGCTTCGGCATGCCGATCGGCACCAACGTACAGGGCAAGCTCGCGGCTGCGCTCCGTCGCCTCGGCTTTGATAAAGTGTTCGACGTGGACTTCGCCGCGGACGTCACCATCATGGAAGAGGGCACCGAGCTCTTGCACCGCCTGCAAAACGGCGGCAAGCTGCCGATGATCACCTCCTGCTCGCCGGGTTGGGTCAAATTCTGCGAATACTATTTCCCGGATATGATCGAGAACCTCTCTAGCTGCAAGAGCCCGCAGCAGATGTTCGGCGCGCTGGTGAAGACCTATTACGCCGAAAAGATGGGCATCGATCCCAAGGATCTGTTCGTCGTTTCCATCATGCCCTGCACCGCGAAGAAATTCGAGTGCACACGTGACAACGAAGCCGCGGCGGGCGTGCCGGATATCGACATTTCGCTCACCACGCGCGAACTCGCGAACATGATCAAGCGCTCCGGTATTCGCTTTACCGACCTTCCGGACGAAGACTTTGATCCCATGCTGGGCGTTGCGTCCGGTGCGGGTCACATCTTCGGCGCGACCGGCGGCGTCATGGAAGCGGCGCTTCGCACCGTGGCCGAAATCGTCACCGGCAAACCGCTGGACAACCTCGACTTCACCGCCGTTCGCGGCGTTGAAGGCTGCAAGGAAGCGGAATATGACCTCGCGGGCACCAAGGTGCGCGTTGCGGTCACCAGCGGCACGGAGAATGCCTTCCAGCTGCTCGAGATGGTCAGAAAAGGCGAAGCGGACTACCACTTCATCGAAGTCATGGCCTGCCCCGGCGGCTGCGTCAACGGCGGCGGACAACCGCATCAGCCCGGCGAAGTGCGCAACTTCCACGATCTGCGCGCAGAGCGTGCGGCGGGTCTCTACGGCCAGGACAAGAACATGAAGCTCCGCAAGAGCCATGAGAATCCCTTCATCAAGGAACTGTATGACAGCTATCTTGAGAAGCCGGGTTCGCACAAGGCGCACCACATCCTGCACACGACGTACGTCAAGCGCAAGGTGTATTGATTCCGGTTCTAACAAACGAAGGAGCTGTCCAGAAATGGCAGCTCCTTTTGCGTGTGGCAAGCGGGCGGATACTATCCGCCCCTACAACTGCGTAATAGTGACTTTTCGAAACGTGAAACCACTTGATTCGATTTATATTTTGATTTTAAATTTCACGTGTAGGGGCGGATATCATCCGCCCGCATTACAAACACTCAATTAATGTTTCTTTCTATGAAATAGAATTTTACTCCATTCTGTGTTATATCTGTAATAGACACATTTTTTCAGATTTTCTGAAAAGAACCTGCAATAAATCCCCAATTCTTCCGTCAATATAGCATAAGGGGACATGATGGCGATGGAACAAGGCGAAAACAGCAAGTGGTACGCGTTCTTCACCCGCGACGGGGAGAAGCTCATTCGCTTTGTGCAAAGTCGGGCCCGCCGCATCAGCGAGATGGATGCGGAGGACATCGTAGCGGACGTGATGCTGAGCATGGTGAGCCGCCTCGAAACCAACGGTCCCGTGGAAAACATCGCGGCCTACGCCTACCGCGCCGTGCGAAACAAGATTGCGGACTATGAACGAAGCCACGCCAAGGAGACGAGTCTCGACGGCATGGCGGATGAGGAAGGTGAGCTGCCGCTCTTAAGCCTGCTCGCCGCGGACAACGAGGAACCCTTTGCGCAGGAAGAACGGGCGGAACGCATGCACCGCCTGACGGACGCCATCGGCAAACTCGAACCACGCCAACGAGCGATATTGGTCGCGACAGAGCTCAAAGGCAAGTCCTTTCGCGAACTCTCCGAAGCATGGGGTGAACCCATCGGAACCTTGCTCTCGCGCAAGAGCCGCGCGGTGAAGACCCTGCGAAAATTGTTGGAAGAAGCGGAGACCTAGTTCTCCCGAAAAAACAATGAAGACAGAATCACGAATAAGAGGATATTCAAATGAGTAACATCAAAAAACACTGGGACAAGGTTCCCAACTGGGCGAAATACACGCTCTATGCCGTGCTCGGAATCGCGGGCGCGATCCTGCTGGGGTTGCTGTTTGGCAACCTGATCATGTGGCTCTGGAACTGGCTGATGCCCAGCCTGTTCGGGCTTCGCACCATCGGCTTTTGGGAAGGCCTCGGCCTCTTCTTGCTGGCAAAGCTGATCTTCGGCTTTGGCGGCGGCGGTGGCTCCGGCGAAGGTGACAAGAAGCACCATCACGGCAAACGCCATCACCATCACGGCGGGGAAGGCGAGAAGCGCGACTGGAAAGACTGGGAGTATTATGACGACTGGTGGGAAGCGGACGGAAAAACTGCCTTCCACGCCTATGCCGAGCGCATGAAGAAAGAGCCTGCGGCGGAAGGCGAAGCCAAATCGGAAGAAACACCGAAATAATCTGGAGATCATTCTGGAAACGCAAATAAAAAGCGGGGCATTACCCCGCTTTTTTGCTGCCCTTTACTTCTGTTTTCGATTGACGAGCTTTGCTGCCAGATACGCAATTACGCCTAATCCTGCCAATCCGCCGAAGACCCAGCCCCATGGGAAGGTCTTCCCGCTCACGGTTGCCACGGATGGCAGCGCTGCGGTCTGATCGCTCGAAAACGACACCTTGGTGGAGGAGGACGCCGTCTTGGTGCGGCGGGTGCTCTGCGTGTCGGTGCTGCTCGCCTGATCTTGCGCTGTTGCCGCCTCTTGCTGCGCTGCCGCGTCGTCTGTAGTCGTTGCGGCGGTGTTGCTGCTGCTACCTCCGCCTGTCATAACGCCGCCGCTTCCCGCGGGCGCTTCCACCCACATGGCGATAAACGTCAGCTCTCCTGTCGTACCTTCGGGGATCACCATCTTGTCTTGCGGAACGGTGATGCCCAGCGTTTCACAAGTCCAGCCCGCGAAGGTGAAGCCTTCTTTGGTGGGGTTATTGAGCAGAATCGCGGCGTCACTTGCCGTATAGGTGGTAGGGTTGAGCGCCGTGAGAGAGGCACCCGTCAATCCGCCGTAGGTGAGCGCGTAGGAAAGGGAAAGCGTATCGGTATACTTGGTTCCGAGGCGGTAGACGTTTCCGGCGTTGGTTGCAAGGGATTCGATGGTTTGATAGGAGGAATAGTTGGATCCGGTCATCTTGACGTAGAGGATGCCGGATGCTGCGCGGGTTACATAGGCGCTGGTGTCCGTCGTCGGTTCGCCCGCATAGCGGATCGCCGTGATGGCTTCGCTGCTCATGAGGTCGAGGTTTTCCAGCGTCAGCACACGCGCGCCGCGCACAACGCCGCCGCTGCTCGTGGTGATGGTGGCGGTGATGCTGCTGCCAAACGTGCGAATGAGCGTTCCGCCCGCGACATCGATTGCACCGCCGGAGATCACGCCGCTGACACTCAGCACGCCGCCGCTGGAGATTCTCAGCGTTCCACCTGTCGTGCTCAGATCGAGCGTCACGTTGGCAGGAATGCTGACCGAGCCGCCGAGATCAATCTCGGATGTGCCAGCTGCATAATATAGAATAGTCGCTTTTCCGCTCGTCGCCGCGCTGCTCAGCGCCGCGGTCAGCTCATCCGCACTGGTGACCATGACAGTGTCGGGCGAGGTGGTTCCGGCAAACCCGAGCCCCATCATCAGCACAGCCGCGAGGATCGCGAGAAGCGCGCGCGGAATCTTCTTCATTTTGGATTGACGAACAATGGATTGCATCGATTCAACTCTCCCTATTCTTTACGCGCACTGCGCGCGAAACTTTGTTTCTGCACTACTATCTTATTTGGCGATCTTGGCAGAAACTTGGCACGATATCGACGCTTTATCGCGAGTTGCGGATCGTTCCTGTTTGTAGGGGCTCCTGCCGAAATGGTACATATTTTCAGCAACCGTGTGCCACGTTTGTGTCACAACCGCCCAATATGATCAAAGGCGAATGAATTTGGAGGCGATAAAACCTTATGGAATCTTTCGACACATCGTTTACAGCCGCAAAGCAAAAGAAGAAGCACCAGAAGCGAACGCGCAACATCATTATCATCTGCGCGGCGGCAGTTCTTATTGCGGTCGGCACCATCATCGTCGTTAACGTAGCAAAAAAGAGCAGCGACGGAACCAGCACCCTCAACTATCGTGCCAGCGCGGTATCCAGCGGCGAAATCAGCACGACGATCGACGGCAGCGGCACGCTCGCCGCACTCGAGAACCAGAGCGTGACCACGACGGCGGAATCCACCGTCACCGCGGTCAACTTCGCGCCCGGCGACGCCATCAAAGCCGGAGAAGTGGTCATGACCATGACGTCTTCCGACGTGGAGAGTCAACTCAGCGACCTCAAGGATCAGTTGAGCGATAACCGCGCATCCCTCGCTACGGCAAAACAGCTGCTGACCAACCTGAAAGTGACTGCCACCAAGGGCGGCATCATCAAAGACATTCAGGCGCAGGTTGGCAGTATCGTGGACGATATGGATTACCTTTGCCTGATCGCGACAGACGGCAAAATGCAGGTCGTCATCCCTGTCGTGGAGGGCATGGGACAGTATGACGCGGTCACCGTACAGATTGGCGAGGACAAGCAGGACGGCTACATCACCGATCTGGAAGGCGATGTCGCAACGGTCGTGTTTACCGACAACTATTATCCCGTTGGCACCAATGCGACGGTGCTCAGCGCAGACGGAGCCACGCTTGGCTCAGGCGCGATTACCGTCAACGAGTTCGTCGAGGTGACCGCGGCTTCCGGCAAGATCGCCACCATTGCAGTGGAGGACAACCAGAAGATCAGCAAGGGTTCCACCGTCTTTACGCTGGCGGAAGGCGCGCCGACCTCGACCTATACTACGCTGAAGAACACAGAAGCGGAGCTTTTGACGAAGATTGAGGACCTGGAAGGCTTGCTCACCGTAAAGGCGGATACCGACTGCACCCTCACCGCGCTCTCCGTCAAGGTTGGCGATACGGTTGCGTCCGGCACAACGGTTTGCACCCTCACGGGCACGGGTGGATTTACCATTGCGCTTTCCATCGACGAGTTGGATATTGCAAGCGTGAAACTGGGTCAGAGCGCAACCGTTACGCTCGATGCGCTGAAGGGGGACTTCACCGGGACGGTGACGAATATCTCCTATTCCGGCAGCGGAAGCTATGTGACCAGCTACACCGCGACGATCACCACGGATCCGATTGAAGGGGCATACCCCGGCATGAGCGCATCTGCGCAGATCATCACGGAAACCAGCGGAGAGACGCTGATCGTGCCCGTTTCCGCGGTACAGTATGAGGGCGATACAGCATACCTCTATCTGGCGGATCAAGGCACGCAGGCGGGAACGACGCTGGCCGACGGCGCGCTGGATCTGGACAAACTCACGAAATTGACCGTTACCACGGGCATGTCGGACGGCTCTTATATCGCGGTGACCGCGGAAGGCCTGGCAGCGGGAGACGTAATCTGGTCGCCTGAGCGCACGAGCACCGCGACCTATAGCGCGGATGATGCAACGACTGCGAGCAGCTTCATCATGGGAAGCAGTGGTATGCCGAGTGGCCAGAGTGGCTCCTTCCAGCCTCCGAGTGGTATGGGTGATCAAAGCGGCAGCTTCCAGCCACCGAGCGGCAACTGAGGAGAGCACCATGCTGCATCAACAACAACGAACACAGAAGTGTGGGAGAGGAGCGCGCCATGCTGCTGCTGGAACACATCTTTAAAACCTACTATGTCGGCGACGATGTTGTTCACGCGCTGGACGACGCCTCGCTGCACGTGAAACCAAAGGAATTTGTGGCGATCTGCGGCCCGTCCGGCTCCGGTAAAACGACGCTGATGAACGTGATGGGCTGCCTCGACCTGCCGGATTCCGGCAGATACATCCTTGATGGCGTGAACATCGCGGAATGCACGGATCGGGAGCTCTCGCTGATTCGAAGCGAGAAGATCGGCTTTGTATTCCAGCAGTTTAATCTGCTGGACTCGATGAGCGCGCTGGAAAACGTGGAACTCCCACTGATCTACCAGAAGCTCACGCAGAAAGAGCGAATCGAGCGCGCAAAAGCAGCGCTTGATCAGGTGGGGCTGGGCAATCGTATGCAGCACCGTCCGAGTCAGCTTTCCGGCGGTCAGCAGCAGCGCGTGGCAGTCGCCCGTGCGCTGGCGAGCAACTCCCGCGTGATCCTCGCGGATGAGCCAACGGGCAACCTGGATAGCAAGAGCGGAACGGACATCATGCGGCTGATCCACCGTCTTTCGGATCAGGGCTATACGATTGTACTCATTACGCACAATGACGAGATCGCGCGCCAGGCGCAGCGAACGGTCTATGTGCGCGACGGGCGATTGTTTGACTCTTGGGAGGAGGCGGAGCTGGCATGACGATGTTTTTCAATTCCCTCCGGCTCGCGATTCGCTCCACACTGGCAAACAAGATGCGCTCGTTTCTGACGATGCTCGGCATCATCATCGGTGTGATGAGCGTGATCGTTCTCGTTTCGATTGTGCAGAGCACGACGAGCAGCATCAGCAGTGCCATCGCGTCGATGGGGTCCGACCTGTTGACTGTCACCGTGACGGATGAGGATATTACCCTCGACGCGGACGACTTTCTTGCGATGGAGGACTATGATGCCATCGCGGGCGTAGCGCCGTATCTGACCGTGAGCAGCACCGCGCGCAGCGGCTCGACCTATACAAGCGTCTCCGCCGTCGGCGTGACCGGCGAATATATGGATATCGCAGGGCGCGAGATGGAGTCCGGGCGTGTAATCGTACAATCCGATCTCGACTGGCGCACTTATACGGCGGTGATCGGCACCGAGGTAGCCGGAGACCTGTTTGAAAGCTACGACGTCATCGGTAAAACATTCACGATGAGCGGGCATACGTTTACTATCGTAGGGTTGCTTGCCGAGAGCGGCTCAAGCACCGACTCGCAGGTGCTCATTCCGCTGACGACGGCTTCGCGCATCGCGGATAGCACCGCGATCACCACCGCGTATGTCAAAGCATCGTCAACAAGCACGGTGGACATCGCGCAGGCACAGGCGGAGTATCAGATGCAGTTGCTCACGGGCGACGAGGACAGCTATACGGTCTATAACATGAGCGAGCTACTGGACACCATGGACGACGTGATGAACACGCTCTCCCTCATGCTTGGCGGCATCGCGGCGATCTCGCTTCTCGTCGGTGGTATCGGCATCATGAACATTATGCTCGTCTCCGTTGCGGAGCGCACGCGTGAGATCGGCATAAGAAAAGCCATCGGCGCGCGCAGGAGCCACATCATGATGCAGTTCCTCATCGAGGCATGCGTGCTTTCCATTCTGGGCGGGTTGATCGGGCTTGGGCTTTCCGCGCTGGGATTGCGCATCTTCGCGTCGATTGCGGATATGACCATCGCCATCGAGTGGCGCGCTGCGGTTGCGGCTCTGCTCTTCTGCGTGGTCATCGGCGTGGCGTTTGGCAGCTATCCCGCCGCCAAGGCGAGCAAGATGACCCCGATTGAAGCCTTGCAGAGAAACTAAACGCAGGAACAATAGTAAAATGTTCCCAATCCCCATGGGTTAATCCCGTGGGGATTTTTTACGCTGGACGTTTCTTTGACAGCTCTCTCACCAAACGGTATAATGAGGGCATTCGCACAAAGGAGCAACATACTATGTCGTATATCGGCAAGTTTATCATCAATAAGCAGGATAACATCGACTACAACTTCTTCCGCATGAAACGCAAGCTCGCCGGTGTCGCGATCATGACGTTCACCGTACTTGCGCTCATGCTCGTGTTGGTTCGCTACGCGCAGGGGGTTCCTGTGATGACATCCGTGCTGAGCGCGCTGATCGTCGCCGTTGTCGGCACCTGCCTCATGGTTGGCGTAAACATCGCCTCTGTGGTCATGCGCGTCAACAAACTCTATAAAACCGGCAAGATGAGCGATTTTTCCGTGCAGTACACCGTCGATCGCAACGGCGTTCACGCCAAGAGCGAGCGTGGAGACACGGACTTTAACTGGAAGCAGATCTATCTTGCGCGGGAAACGAAGCGCGCCATCTATCTCATCGCGGGGGAAAATCGTGCGGTGGTGATCCCCAAACGACAGATTGAGAGCGAGAGCGAACTCGCTACCCTCCGCGCGCTGCTGCACAAATATGTCGCAACCGGTCGAGCGAAGGTAGCGTAGAG
>JBDKRF010000324.1:0-11047 GCA_039683525.1 Clostridiaceae bacterium | reverse complement strand
TCCTCCTTAAACCGCGTAACCGAACTACTACGTAACTTCATAATTACTTTCTGGTGGATAGGGCACCATCGGAAAGGCTTGACGGACGGAAAGTACAAAGGAGCCAAGAAATTGGCTCCTTGTCTATGTTTTGGGAGCAGTTCGAAATCGCTCCTGTTTTTTTTAGAAAAAGCTTGCAATCAAAAAAGCCGCTTGCGCGGCTTATTGAAGATACAGAATCATCAGCAAACAAGGATTCTCCGGATCCCAAAGCTCCGGCAATACCTCCAGCTTGCGAAACCCTACCGATTCGTAAAACAATCGGGTATCGTCATACTCCTGATAATGCCCCTTGTCAACCGTCTTCACGTGAAGAAACGAATACCCTTGCGCTTTTACGAACGCTAACATCGTCTCAAGCAGCGCTTTGCCGATTCCCGTTCGGTGATGCGCCTTTTTTACGCCCATGACATGGAGCTCAACCGCATAAGGGCTCGTTTCCTTGATGGCGAGAAATCCTGCGATCTCACCGGAATCGGTACATGCCCAAAGCGGCATCTTCGCGCACTCTCGAATGTAGTTCTCCGTGTATTCCGGAATTCCAAACCACTCCGGTAAATCGAGCAGGACTTCGCGCGCGATCGCAGATCGCTTTTCCGGCTCCGCTACAAAGGAAATCTCCCGGTTCATCGTTGCAGGTGCAGCATCGCGGCACCGACAATACCCGCGTCGTTCTTCATCTCCGCCGTGACGATCTTCGCGTGGTTCTTAAAGAACGCGTACTTCTGAGCGTACTCGCGAATCGGTGCAAGCAAAAACTCTCCGTCGTTGCTGACGCCGCCGCCAAACGCGATGATCTCTGGATCAAACAGCGCGATTGCCGTGCATGCGGTCGCTCCTAGGTAATCCGTAAATTGATTGTAGACTTCGCAGGCGACAGCATCGCCTTCCCGCGCGCAATCCATGACGAGCTTTGCGTTGATCTTGGTCAAATCGCCCTGCGCGCGCTGGAACATCGCACTCTCGTGATGCACATTTGCAGCTTTTCTACCTTCGCGAACGAGCGCCGCGGCGGAGCAATACGACTCAATGCAGCCTTTTTGTCCGCAAGTACAGGGTTCGCCGCCGAAGAGCAGCACCGCGTGACCAAACTCAAACCCGTTCTTCTTGCCGCCGATGAAAATTTTACCGTCGATCACGAGTCCGCCGCCGATTCCGGTGCCGATGGTGATCAGTAGCCCGGAGGAGCAACCGCGGAATGCGCCGCAATAATACTCCGCAAGAGCCGCAGCATTCGCGTCGTTTTCTACATAAACCCGGATACCAGGAAAATACGCGCCGACGAGATCGCATAGCGGAAACTGATGATAGTCCAGATTATGCGCGTCGATAACGACACCGCGGTCGTAATCGATGCTGCCGGGAACGGCGAGGCCAATTGCAGAAACATCTTCCGCCTTGAGTCCGTTCTCCGTCATCAGACTGCTGATCAGCGTTTGAATCGTCGTGATGGAATCCTTTGGGTCCCCGGTGTGCGGGAATGGAAGTGATTTTTTACTGATGAGTTTGAGTTCTTCGCTGACAACGCCCGCGGCGATCTTGCTCCCGCCGATATCTACGCCAATGCTGTACATGTTCTATCCTCCTGAACGATGATCCGGAATGCCGGTATCCTTTAATTTTGCAATACAAATTGTTCGATGAAAACGGCAACTCCGTCCTCATCGCAAGCGGGCACAATCAGATCCGCGACCTCTTTGACTTCATCTGCTCCGTCGGCAACGCAAACGCCGAGGCCCGCCCACTCGATCATCTCCCGATCCAGGAAGTTATCGCCGATAGATGCGATAAACTCGCGCGGAATACGCAGCATGTCGGAGAGTTCCTCCAAAGCGGAGGCTTTCGTTATGCCGACGTTGTTGATCTCAATGAATCCAGGGCTGGAGCGTGAAACCTGCGCAAGTCCCGCAAAATGCTCTTTAAACTGTTGAAAGACCTCGTTCTGCCGATCGACCGGCGCAAAGGCGAGAATCTTTGGCACCTTGTGATACGTCTTTTTACGGATGTCGGGATCGACGATAAACTTGAGCTTATGACGGTTGACGTATCCGCTCGCTACCTCACTCGGCTGTTCGCTGATGACTGTTTCATCGATATAGATCTGCGCGGGGATGTTCACCTTTTTTGCATACTCCAGCACCTCGTGGATCATGTGCGGATCCATCTCGTGTAGCACAAGCGCGCGTTCACTGTCGATATCCGCAATCATTGCGCCACCATACTGGATCGAAGGGCCGTGTAAATCGAGTTCCTTCCAGATCGGTCGTGTTGCAATGCGTCCCCTGCCTGTCGCAATCACGACGTGTACGCCAGAGTCGATCGCCCGCCTGACTGCAGCGCGGTTTCGCTCGCTGATGGTTGCGTGATTGGTCAAGGTTCCGTCAATGTCCAGCGCGATGAGTTTGATTTCCATTTGCTCTCCAGTGTATCGTTCTGTCGCTTTTGCGCGAGGGTGTTATCGAATCTGTCCCGCGCCGCGAATGGTGTACTTGATCGTGGTCAGTTCGTCGAGTCCCATCGGGCCTCTGGCGTGCAGCTTTTGCGTGCTGATGCCGATCTCCGCGCCAAAGCCAAATTCCTCGCCGTCCGTAAACCGAGTAGAGGCGTTGACATAGACCGCAGCCGAATTGACTTCGTTGAGGAAGCGTTCCGCCGTCTGATAGCACTCTGTTACGATTGCGTCGCTGTGGTGTGTGCCGTAGGTCTCAATGTGAGCAATCGCCTCGTCCAGCGAATCGACGACCTTAATTGAGAGAATCAGGTCGTTGTACTCCGTCGACCAGTCTTCTTCCGTGGCATCGATCGAGCCCGGCATGAGTGCCTTTGCACGCGCATCACATCTGAGCTCTACCCCACGTGCCGTCAGCCGCTTTGCAATCTCCGGTAGGCAAGCAGCCGCGACGCTTGCGTGAACAAGCAGCGTTTCAGCCGCGTTGCAGACAGATGGACGCGAGCACTTCGCGTTTTCGATGATATCCGCCGCCATCGCAAGATCCGCTGTTTCATCAATATAAACATGGCAAACGCCAACTCCGGTCTCAATGACCGGAATGGTCGCCTGCTGCATAACGCTTTGAATGAGTCCCTGACCGCCGCGCGGAATCAGCACATCGATGAGGCCGTTGAGCTTCATCATCTCCGCTGCCGCTGCGCGATCCGTATCCCGCAAAAGCCCGATTGCGCCTTCGGGAATGCCGCTCTGAATCGCGGCCACGTTCAGCGCATCGCAGATAGCTGAGTTACTCAGGAGCGCTTCGCTTCCGCCGCGCAACACGCAGGCGTTTCCGCTCTTGATGCAGAGCGCGATTGCGTCTGCGGTCACGTTCGGGCGCGCTTCAAAGATGATACCGATAACACCCAGCGGCACACGGCGCTTTTCGATGCGCAGGCCGTTCGGGCGGACAAATACCGCGTCGCTTTTGCCGATCGGATCCGGTAAGAGAGACACCTTGCGCATGCCGTTTGCCATGCTCTCCACGCGCTTTTCGTCAAGCGTCAGGCGATCGATAAATGAAGCCTTCACACCGCGCTCTTTCGCGAGGCGCACATCTTCCGCATTCGCGCGGAGGATTGCGGGCGTTGCGGCAAGCAGCGCATCCGCCATAGCGATTAGCGCGTCATTCCTCGTCTTTGCAGATGTGATGGCGAGCTTGCCGGAAGCGGCTCTCGCGCTGGTTGCCAAATCGCGAACAGACATGGGTCAATCCCTCCCAAACTTTCCACACATTATATCGTATATAGTCCCGAATCACAAGTGAATAACCGCTCTGCGGATTGCAATCACGCATCATCGATTTTTTACTTGACGCATAGTATGGAACGTGATACTCCTATCATAACGAATTTTCGGAGGGAACGTATGCAGGTCTATCTCATCTCCGACGGAGAATTTCTCACGCCGAGGCAAAAAGAAATCAAACACCAACTGACGGAATACTTTACCGCACAGGGATTCTCCATTTTGGAGAAAACGCTGGAGCGGGATTCTCTCGCGTTCTGCCGCGGTTGCTTCGATTGCTGGGTCAAAACGCCAGGCGAATGCATCATGAAAGACGGAATCGTCGAGATCAACCACGCGTGTATGACGAGCGATGTTGTCGTCTACCTTTGCCCCATCGTGTTTGGTCAGTTCTCGGCCAACATGAAGTTCGCGATTGACCGGTGGCTGCCCAACATGCTGCCGTTCTTCATTACACGTAAGGATGGCTCTACTATGCACTCCCCGCGCTACAAAGATTACGCGGCGCAGATTTTTATCGGCTATGGAGATTCTGTCTCTCCGGAAGAAGCGCAGCTCTTTACAGATATCAACAAGAGACACAGAAGCAACGTCACCGTCATCACGGATCGCGGAGACAACAAGGAGATCATTACCGCATTGAACGAAGTTTCCCTCAAGCGTGCAGGAGGTGCCTTATGAGCGAATCCATCAAGCGTATCGCTCTGCTCAGCGCGAGCCCGAAGGTCGATCAGGAGTGGGCTGTCTCAAACCTGCTGGCTCAGCGTGGTGAATCGATGCTGAAAAACGAGCAGTCGGACGTTGTAATCATCCCTGTCAGGCACGCTCTGACGCACCACGAAACTGCATCCGCTTTTGACTTGATGCAAGAAGCGGACGCCATCGTGATGATATTCCCGCTCTATTTCTTCTGCCTGCCGGCTATGCTAACGCGATTTCTACAGGATTTTGCAGTACAAAGACCAAAGGCAACGAAGGCGTGCGCGGTCTATGCAATCGTCAACTGCGGTTTTCCGGAGCCGGAGATCAACCAAGAGGCGATGCGTGTCGTGGAGATGTTTGCGCGACAGACAGGGCGCTCATATGGCGGTGGAGTCATGATCGGCTGCGGCGGAATGGTGCTTGGCGCGCAAGGAGCGCCGTTTATGAAACCCGTTATGGCATCGATCGATGATTTGTTCGTGCGCGTCAAGTGCGAGGCTGCGGGTCAGGATTTGATTGAAGTACAGATCGCCGTCGTCGCACCTAAGTTTCCGCGGAAGCTCTATTTCCTTGCGGGCAATGCAGGCTGGCGATCGAGCGCGAGGAAAAACCACCTGAAGTCAAAAGATCTATACAGAGCGCCGTATCAATCCAAATAACGTCCAAAAAACAACGAACCGCCGATAATCAGCGGTTCGTTTGTTTTTGGGTTGAATGGATGATGCTTACAGCTCTTTGTTTTTCTCTTTCCCAAAGAAGATACCGATTGCCATAATGGCGGCAAACAGGACGAGATACCAAAAGACCTTCACTCCGTGCGATACGTATGCCGCATACACCATAAACAGGCAGCCGAGCACGCCGAGCGTCGGCATCACAATGCGCTTAAACCCGCCGAGGTCCTTTTGCTTGATCATGAAGGCGATGAACATCGGGACATACATCGCATAGACCGTGATGATCGGCAGCTCTGAAGAGTCAAACGACAGAACGCCAAACCACGGTACTTCGACGAGATTTGCGCCATAGAAATACGCAAGCCAGAGCACGCAGAGCAGCAAGCCAAGCACGGACGAGTTGGTCGCCATGTTGGTCTTGGGGCTGACTTCCTGATACACTTCAGGATTCGGGCCAACTTTGCGCGCCGCGAGCGAATAGAATCCGCGCGTGCATCCCATCATGAGGCCGTTGAGCGTACCAAGGCAGGAGATGATGACGAACACGAACAAGAGCGTACCGCCTACGCTGGAGAACAACGTAGAGAAGGCAACCTTCGCACCTTCCTGACCGTTTTCCATGAGCGTCGCATTCGTAACCACGCCAGCGAGGCCAACATAGTAGAGAATGTAGACCACGATGACGATCGCGGCACCGGCAACCAGCGCGATAGGCAGGTTCTTCTTGGAGTCGCGCAGTTCCGCATTAATGCTGGTTGCAATGACCCAGCCTTCATAGGCAAACGCGGTTGCGCAGACGGCGGTCAAAAGTGCGCTGCTCTTGGAGGCAACGACGCTGACGGCGTTGGTGAAGTTCTGCACCGTCATGCCGTTGGTAAGTCCCACGATCACGCCGACAACACCCATCAGCACGAGCGGGATCAGCTTGATGACCGTCGTGGTCACCTGGAATTTTCCGGCGAGCTTTGGCGAGAGCGCGTTGATGGCATAGCTCGCGATGAGATACACCGCAGAGATCACCATGCACTCCGGGCCCACAATCGACCAGCCGAAGAGCACCGCGGTATAGCGCGCGGAGACCCATGCCAGAACGCTCGTCAGTGTCGGATAATAGATGGTGGCGAAAAACCACCCCATCATATAGCCGTATTTTTTGCCGACCGTCACTTCGGAATAGTCCACGACGCCGTTGACATACTCGTATTTAGTTGCCATGACGGCGAACACGTAGGAGCAAATCATCATGATCACGCCGCCGATGATCCACGCGAGAATGCCAAGCGGCAGATTACCGCCGGTTACGCCGAGAATTTTTTCGGCTTTAAAGAAAACGCCGCTACCGATGACGATACCTACGACCATCGAAATAGCGGTAAACAGGCCGTATTTCTTTTTGAGTTGTGTATCCATTGCCCAATCCCCTTGCTTAAATTTATTGTTATTGGAAAGCTCACTCAACCCCGATACATTTATACAGTATGCAGGATGCATTGTCAACAAACTTCAAATCAGATTTCGCATAAAAATTCAAACAGCGCATCATCTTGATCCACATTGACGGTAGAAGCTGCAAAAGATACAATAACATTGGCTTTTATTAAACCCATCCTGTCTTATCGCATTATTAGAAAGGAAGCATATGATCGTTTATCAGGATCAGCTGTTTACGCTGGAAACAGATCATACGAGCTATCTGTTTCGCGTCACCTCGTTTGGCCACCTGGAGCATATTTATTACGGCGAACGCGTCCCGCAATGGGAAACAGAGACGCTTACAACCAAGCGCTCCATCATGCAGGGCAGTTCCGTGCTCTACGACGCGAAGCGAGATGAATCCTATTGTCTCGATACGGTTCCGCTGGAATGGTCGGGTGTCGGCTGCGGTGACTATCGCCAAACGCCGATTGAAGTCAAACTCGCGGATGGAACCTACCGCACCGATTTTGTCTATGATTCCTATGAGATCGTCGCGGGTTGCGTGGAGATGGAGTCCCTTCCCACCGCATACGATTCTGCGGAAACGGCCCAAACGCTGATCGTCACGATGCTCGATCATGCGGCAAATCTAAAACTGCTTCTTTATTACACCGTATTTCCCGCGACCGATGTCATCACGCGCAGGTGCGTATTGATCAATACGGGTGACGGCGCGGTCTCGATCCGCAGAATGATGAGCATGCAGCTCGACCTGGAAAACGAGGGCTTCTCCCTCGTCACCTTCGATGGCGCTTGGATCAAGGAGACGCACCGCCACGACCGCAAGCTGCAATACGGGCAGTTCGTCAACTCCTCCGTGACCGGAGCCTCCAGCAACCGGCATAATCCCGGCTTTTTACTGTATGCCGACGGCGCAACGCAATCACACGGGAACGTTTACGGCTTTAACCTTGTCTACAGCGGCAATCATCTGGGGCTTGCCGAGCTGAGTCCGTTTGATCTGGTGCGCGTGCAACTCGGCATTCACCCGCAGAGCTTCGATTGGCTGCTCGCGTCCGGTGCGCGCTTTGAAACGCCGGAGGCGGTGATGACGTTCTCGCCGGATGGTTTCAACGGCATGAGCGCGCACTTTCATGATTTCATCAATCAGCACATCGTGCGCGGAGACTGGAAAGGCAAAGAGCGCCCCGTCCTGATCAACGATTGGGAAGCCTGTTTTTTTCGATTCACCCGGAGTAAGCTTCTCCGCCTTGCGCGGCAGGCAAGGCGTATCGGCGTAGAACTGTTCGTACTCGACGACGGCTGGTTCGGCAAACGCAATGACGACCACGCAGGCCTTGGCGACTACGACGTCAACAAAAAGAAGCTGCCCCGGGGAATGGCATCCTTTGCCGAAGAGATTCATGCGCTGGGACTACAATTTGGCCTCTGGTTTGAGCCGGAGATGGTCAATCCGGACAGCGACCTTTACCGCGCCCACCCGGAGTATGCGGTCACGACTCCGAAAAGAACGCCGCTATTTGGCAGAAATCAGCTCGTGCTCGATCTATGCAATCCTGCCGTGCGGGATTATATCGTTCAGAACGTATCCCGCATTCTGGACGACGCGAAGATCGACTATGTCAAGTGGGACATGAATCGCCACATCAGCGACGCCTGCTCCTCTATGCTCTCGAATCAGGGCGAGTTTTACCATAGCTACATCATGGGGCTTTACGACATTCTATCGCGTATCTTTCGTCCGCGCCCGCAGATTTTACTAGAGTCCTGCTCCAGCGGCGGGAACCGGTTTGATCTCGGCATGCTGTGCTTCTCGCCGCAGATTTGGTCAAGCGATGATACGGACGCAATGGAACGCCTCAAGATTCAGGAAGGGCTGAGCTATCTCTACCCGCAGTCCACGATGGGTGCGCATGTCTCCGCCTCGCCGAACCAGCAGACACTCCGGCAAACGTCTATTGCCACGCGGTTCAACGTTGCGAGCTTTGGCTGCCTTGGCTACGAACTGGATCTCAAGCATCTCACCATGCTAGAGAGAAAAGAGGCAAGCGAACAGATTGCGTTTTATAAGGAGCACCGAAAGACCCTCCAGTTTGGTCGTCTGATTCGCCATGATACGCCGAAAGAGAACAAAGTGTACTGGCAGGCGGTCTCTTCTGATCAGAAAAAATCTATCGTCGGCGTCTATCAACCTATGACGCAGGCGGCAGAAGGCAACGATATTCTACCGATATCCGGCTTGCAGCAATCGCTGAAATACCGCATGCAGACCAAGGGTCAGCGCGTGTTTTTGCATCGCTTCGGCGGATTGGTCAATCATCTGCTGCCATTCTCCATCAATCCCAACGGCCTTCTCTTTCGTTGGGCAGATCGACTATATGCCATGCGTGACAGCGTCGAAACCTATCACGCAAGCGGAAAGACGCTGATGCAGGGTGTACACCTGAACAATCAGATTGTGGGTACGGGTTATCACGATCGCGTTCGCATGCTGGGTGACTTCGGTTCGAACCTCTATACCATAGACGCAATCTCCGATCAATAAGTGTAAATGAACCGTAAATACAATTATTTTCTTGCAAATATCGAATTGATGCGATTTAATAAACAGTAAAAGATTTTACTGTTTATTTTTATTGCGCTCTCTTTCGTTTTGTACGGTTTCTGAGGTTGACGCTGTGAATCCCGTTTGCTAGAATAAGAAAACTGTCTGCTAGGAGGATACTATTGTATGCCTGATCATAAGATCGTACTTAGCGCGGATACCCCTTGCGATATTGGCGAGGAACTCAAGTCGCGCTATGCGGTCTCGCTCTACCCGCTCCACATCATTCTCGATGGAAAGCAATATACGGATGGCTATGACATCACGTCGGCGGAGCTCTATGAAGCATGGTGGAAGCATAAGCTTCTGCCGCGCACCGCAGCCATCAATCCCGAAGAGTATCAAAGCTATTTTCAAGCATTTCTGGATCAGGGGTTTGATGTGATCCATATCTCCCTTGGTTCCGGACTCTCCAGTTCTCATGCGAACGCGCTGATTGCGGCGCAATCACTCAAAGACAAGGGCAATGTCTATGTGATCGACTCCTGCTCACTCTCGACCGGGTTCGGCTTACTAGTTTGCGAAGCGGGTGAGCGCATCAAGGCAGGTCTTCCCGCAAAGCAAATTGTTGATGAAGTTTCATCCCTGACGCAGGACACGCGCGCAAGCTTCATTCTCGATACGCTGGAGTTCATGCGCGCGGGCGGGCGCTGCTCCAGCATCACGCAGATTGGCGCCGCGCTGATGAACCTCAAACCGACGATCCTCGTACGAAACGATCGTCAGGGCAGCATGGTCGTCGGCAAAAAGTACATGGGCAAGCTCGCACCTTCGCTGATGAAGTATATCGACGATCAGCTTAAGGATCGCACAGACCTGATTCTGGATCGCGTGTTTGTGACCCACTCCGGCATGGACGATCCCTCGACGATCGACAAAGTTGTTTCGCGCATAAAAGAGCTTCAGCCGTTTCGTGAGATCTTCGTAACGCAGGCAAGCTGTACCATCAGTAGCCATTGCGGACCGAATACTTTGGGCGTTCTCTTCCTCACCAAACCCGGCTCAAAGGCAGCCGAATAAACGAGGCAGCAAGCAAAATGCGGCGAGAGATCGCCGCCTTTTTTTGTGTTGCAGTTGGTTATGATTTGATCAGGTAAAACAATCGGTTTGTCTGATCGTGTTCCGGGTAATAAACTTCGTTTTCACGCAAAATGTTAAAACGAGAGGAGAAAAAATCTCGCCACTCTTCCGTCGTGTTGTTCCAAAGTAAGAGACCGTCGTCCAACAGATTCCCGGAAATCTCCTTGATGCTCCAATCTGCGATCTGCTCTTTCGAAAGATGTGGATTGAGCTTGACGAGTACCTTGCCTGAGCCCTGCAAAATGCGTGCACACTCGTCTACTAAAAGATTCGCGTCTTCGGGATATAGATTGTCGATGATGTTGGATAGGATGATCGCGTCAAACGAAGCGTCGGCAATTTTCGACAGTTGCTCCACCCCGCCTTGCCAAAAGGAAAACATGCCGCGCGACATACGCTCCGCTTTTCGTTTTGCGCAAAGGATTGCCTCCTGCGACAAGTCGATGCCAAGGTGATTTGTTGTTCCGCGTAGCGCGCATAAAAACAGAAGAGTACCATTGCCGCATCCAAAATCAAGAACTCTGCTTGTCCCATCGCAAAGCCAGTCGATCACCTCATCCAACTTAGCTATGCCGGTTTTCTCGCTCTGCGGAAGAGCAGTATCCTCCGATGAAAAGACCGAATCCCAGAATGCAGTGCATCTCTGATATTCCAAATGAAAATCACTCAATGCGATATGTCCTTACCCCATCAAATCTATTGATTACAGATGGTTCTGCTCTAAAATACCGAGAAAAACCGCTGAAATATCCGGGTCAAACTGAGCGC
>JBDKRF010000323.1:0-40979 GCA_039683525.1 Clostridiaceae bacterium | reverse complement strand
CTACTTCGTGCATAGCTACTATGCGGCAAACTGCGAAGAAGCAACCATCGCCACTGCGGAATATGGCGCGGACTTAACCGCGGCTGTTGCGAGCGGAAACGTGATGGGCTGCCAGTTCCACCCGGAGAAGAGTGGAAAGGTGGGCTTAGGCATCCTCCGCGCGTTCTGCGAGCAGACATAAACCAAAATGAAAACAAGGGTACAGTTAGGAATGAACGATAGATGATCATATTACCGGCAATCGATCTATACGAAAAGAAGGCGGTGCGCCTCTACAAGGGTGACTATGCAAAGATGACCGTCTACAGCGAAGACCCGCCGAAGCTCGCACAGGAGTTTCGCGAGGCGGGCGCGGAGTGGCTCCATATGGTGGATCTGGAAGGCGCAAGGTGCGGCGGAACGCCGAATTACGACATCGCGGCGAAGATCATCCGCACGAGCGGGCTCGCGGTCGAGCTCGGCGGCGGCATCCGGGACGAGGAGACCGTGCTTCGCTATCTCGACGCGGGGGTTAACCGCGTGATCCTCGGCACGGCAGCCGCGAGCAACATTAACTTCGTCGCCGATATGGTCGCGAAGTACGGCTCCGCCATCGCGGTGGGCGTTGACCTGAGAGACGGCATGGTCGCGGTCAAGGGCTGGACGGAGACCACTGGTCTATCCGGTTTGGACTACTGTAAGAGCCTCGAGGAGATCGGAGTCAAAACGGTGATCTGCACGGATATCTCCAGAGACGGCGCGATGGCAGGCGCAAACCGCAGGCTCTATCGTGACCTGATGGAGACGAGCAGGATGCGCTTCATCGCCTCCGGCGGGGTCAGCTCGCTGGAAGACGTTCGCGCGCTCAAAGAGCTGCATCTTTACGGAGCCATCATCGGGAAGGCGTACTATACGGGAGCCATCAAACTCGCGGAAGCGATATCGGAGGCAAACGCATGATCACCAAGCGCATTATCCCCTGCCTTGACGTCAAGGATGGGAGAGTAGTCAAAGGCGTCAACTTTCTTGGACTCAACGACGTGTCTGATCCCGTAAAACTCGGACAGTATTACAGCGATAACGGCGCGGACGAGCTGGTGTTTTACGACATCACCGCGAGTGCGGAAGGTAGAGCGCTCTTTACCGATATCCTTACTCGGGTCGCGGAGACGATCTTCATTCCGCTCACGGTCGGCGGCGGCATCAACACGGTGAGCGACTTCGACCGCGTGCTCAAGTGCGGCGCGGACAAGGTCAGCGTCAACAGCGGCGCGATCAAGAATCCCGCGTTGATCAACGAGGCCGCAAAGCGTTACGGCAATCAGTGCGTGGTGCTCTCGGTGGACGTAAAAAGGGTTAACGGGCAGTTTCGCGTGTTTGCCAAGGGCGGCAGAGAGGACACAGGCCTCGATGCGCTGGATTGGATTGTGCGCGGCGTGGATGTCGGCGCGGGCGAGATCGTATTAAACTCCATCGACACCGACGGCGTGAAGCAGGGGTTTGATCTACCGATGCTCTCGGCCGTGTGCGAGCTGGTCAGCGTTCCCGTGATCGCGTCCGGCGGCGCGGGCGGAATTCAGGATTTTGTGACGTTGTTTACCGCGCTTCCCAAGGTGGACGCGGGGCTTGCCGCCTCGATCTTCCACTTTGGCGAGGTGCAGATACCCGATCTCAAGCAGTCGCTGCATGAGGCGGGCATACCGATGCGGAGGGTTTGAGCATGTTGAATGTGGATGAATTGAAGTTTAATTCAGACGGGCTGATCCCCGCGATCATCATCGATACGGACACCAAGCAGGTGCTCATGATGGCGTATATGAACGCGGAGAGCCTGCGCGTTTCGATGGAGGAAGGGCGCACGTGCTTCTGGTCGCGCTCACGCAAGGAGCTTTGGCGCAAGGGTGAGACGAGCGGAAACGTGCAGCAGATTGTCTCCATCACGGCGGACTGCGACGCGGACACCCTGCTTGTCGAGGTGAGAAAGAGCGGGCCCGCGTGCCACACGGGAGCTGAGAGCTGCTTTTTTCAGCCGGTCTTTGAAGGCGAGGCCATGCCGGGATTCCGGTATGAGGATTTGTTTGAGATGCTGCGCGGCAGAAAGCAGAATCCCAAAGAGGGCTCCTACACGACCTATTTGTTTGAAAAGGGGCTCGATAAGATTCTCAAGAAGGTCGGTGAGGAGACCACGGAGGTCATCCTCGCGGCAAAAGACCGCGACAAAGCCAATACGGTTTATGAAATCGGAGATTTGATGTATCATTGTATGGTACTCATGATCGAGTCCGGCATTGAAATGGACGACATCCGGCGCGAGATGGCCTCCCGCCACGTGATCGACCGCAAGGTTAAGCAGGAGAAAATGGTTGAATGATCAAGCAAAATCTGCACACGCACAGCACTTTTGACGACGGACAAAACACGCTTGAAGAGATGACGCTAGCCGTGATTGCGGCAGGGTTGACCTCGCTGGGATTCAGCGTACATACGCCTATGCCATACGAAGCATGCTGGACGATTCCAGCCGGACGTATGCCAGATTACATCGCAGAGGTGCGCCGGCTCAAAGAAGCGTATCGCGGGCGAATCGACATCTATTGCGGTGCGGAGTGGGACTTATACTCGGCAGAACACGCGCTGGGGTTTGATTATGTGATCGGTTCGATTCACCATATTCCGCGCAACAACATGCTCTATGGCGTGGATAGCAACCCGGAAGAGACTCAGCAGTATCTCGGCGTCTTTGGCGGCAGCGCCGACGCGGCAGCGGAAGCCTATTTTTGCCAGTATGAAGCGCTTTCGAAGGTGGAAGAGGTCGATATCGTCGGCCATATCGATCTGCTCACAAAGTTTGACGAGCAGCGTGCCTTTTTTGATCCTGATTCTGCGCGCTTTCGCGAGGCGGCGATTGCCGCCATCGACGCGCTGATTGCACACGATAAGATCTTCGAGATCAACACGGGCGCGATTTCGCGCGGCTATCGCACGACCCCGTATCCTTCCCGCGCGCTCCTTGGGGAGATTTCCGCCCGTTGCGGGAAGATCACCATCAGCGCGGACGCGCACCGCGCACAGGACGTGAACTTCCAGTTTGCGGAGGCGGAAGCGCTTGCGCTCGCCTGCGGGTTTACGGAAGTTTGGCAATTCAACGGAAAGGAATTTGAACCAATTTCGATAGGAGGCTAATATGGTCTCGATAGCATCGGTATTAACCGAACATGCATACCCCGGACGGGGTATTCTGATGGGCAGTCTTGGCGGCCAGGCGGTGATTGCCTATTTTCTCATGGGGCGCAGCGAAAACAGCAGAAACCGCGTGTTTCGCGAAGAGGACGATGCACTCACGATCGTACCCTACGATCCAAGTAAGGTCACCGACCCGAAGCTGATCCTCTACACGCCGATTCGGGTCTGCAAGGACAGCATCGTGGTGACCAACGGCGACCAAACGGAGACGATCTGCGATAGCCTTATCGGCGGGCATTCGTTTCAGTATGCGATGAGTACGCGCTGCTATGAGCCGGATGCGCCAAACTATACCCCGCGCATTGCGGGACTTTTGCTTCCGACCGGGCGCTATACGCTCGGTATTGTAAAAAAGGTGGAGGATTCTCCGGATTGCAGACGAAAGTACTGGAGCTATGACCCGAAGGAAGGGACAGCGCACCTGATTCACACCTATCAGCGTGACGGCGATCCGCTGCCTCCGTTTGATGGGGAACCGCGCGAAGTCGCGATTTCCGGTACGGTGCAGGAGCTTGCGGACGAAATCTGGCGCGCGTTGGACGAGCAAAACCGCGTTGCGCTCTATGTGCGCTACACCGATCTCTTCAACGGAAAGATGATAGGAGTCATGAAGAACAAGCTTCTTGGAGACTAGAGGGTAATCACGAAAACAGCCGCCGGATCGTCCGGCGGCTGCGTTTTTGTTTTTCGAGTCTGTCTGCGTCAGGCGGTCGCTTTTCCGTCGAAGATATGACGAATCTCTTCGGCGCAATGGAAGAACGCGTCGCACAACACGGGGTTAAACTGCGTGCCGCGCTCCTTGCGCAGCTCCAGCATGCTCTCTTCGTGAGACAGCGCGGGCTTATAAGGGCGCTCACTGCGCAGCGCGTCGTAGACGTCGCAGATGGCAACGATCTGCGCGGAGAGCGGGATTTCGTCTCCCTTGAGCCCGCTCGGGTATCCTTTTCCGTCCCAGCGCTCGTGATGCGACAGCGCGATATCGATCGCCATCTGGAAGATACTGCTCTTGGGCAGGCGCGGATACGCGCGCTCCAGCGCCGCGGCTCCATTGATCGTATGCTTCTTGATCTCCTCAAACTCTTCGCGTGTGAGCTTGCCGGGCTTGAGAAGAATACTTTCTGGAATTTCGACCTTGCCGATATCGTGAAAGAGGCATGCCTGCTGCAGCTTGAAGATGAAATCATAGTTCAGGCTATGGCTGTAGATGCTGTTGAAGGAAAGCACGCTGGCCACCACGCGGCAGGATTCCGCGAGGCGCTTGAGATGCGCGCTGGCTTTGTCATCCTGCGTCTCCGCCTGATGCACAAGCGAGCTGACCGTACCCCAGATGTCGTCGACCGCCTCGCTCACCTTTGTGGATATCTGCTCCTCCATCGACTCCTGACAACGCTGCAATGCGATTGCGGACTCTTTTTGCTCGGTGATATCATGCGCCGAACAGCTTAAGAAGAGTATTTTGCCTGCGTTATCCATCACCGGCGCCATATAGATTTGCAATAGCCTTCGTTTGCCCGCAGCGTCCACGCGCCATTGCTCGCTCTCGACAGGTTGGCGCGCTTCAAACGTATTGCGGGTTTGCATGATGGCCGTGGCTGCATCTGAAGCAGGGAGCACGCTCTCGATTGGCTGTTGCTCAATCTGCGCGCGTGTTTTGCCCAGAAACGCCGCGTGCGCTGCGTTGACGTGGCCATAGGTGCAGGAATAGGACATCTGCCAGATCTGGACGGACAGTTTGTCCATCGTCGCTTCCAGTGCCGCATCCGGGGGAATCAATATGTTCGGTGCCATGGGCAGCCTCCTCGAAACAGATCATACACGTGTTTCATGACGAGGTACGCGGTTTCAGAGAAACCGATCATAATGTTACAATGAAACAAAAGTCAACCGTGTAAAACTAGAATGGTGCTACTTAAGGATAATACTGAATTACATGAAAGTCAACGAAATCATGAGATGCGTGTGATAATTGGGGCGAAAACCGACAAATCCAGCTCAGATTATCGGAGCAAGAATTACAGCGATATACAGTAGCATACGCGTGTAATTATATCACAGATAACTGCATTACAATGCGATATGATAAACAACAAGATGAATTCCATACGTATGATCTGCGTTTGCTACCAAGTGTAAGCTTGCAAGATCTCGCAGCGAAGCGGTAAACGCCGCGTATGATTGTGAAACGGTTGATCAATCAACCAAAGAAATATGCGCTCACAACCGCATGCGCGAAACAAACCGCAGAAGTTTGCATATACAACCATATAAAAAGGCACGTTGACACGCCTGTCCAGAAAATCTACAATGAAGTTGCAATTCAATGCGAATCGCAATTGTCAAACAGGCAGTTTCGTGTGACGGAAAATGTGACGTTGTAGCCAAGTGGAGGACATCAAAGGAACAGGAGGATAACAAGAATGGGAAAACTGTTTCAAAATAAACGATTTCAGAATACGATGTTCTTACTCGCGACGATCACATCCGTGATTTATCTGGTGTGGCGCGCGGTGTTTACTTTGCCGCTGAAAAACGGAGTCATCGCGCTGATCTTCGGCATCATGCTGCTGGTTAGCGAACTTACGTCAGCACTGGGCACGTTTGAACTATATTATAGAAAGAACCGCTCCAATAAAGTAGACCTAACGTTGCCGGAGATACCGAGCAGCTGGTATCCGGATGTTGACGTTATCGTCGCGACGCACAACGAGCCGGTCGAGCTGCTGTATAAAACCGTAAACGCGTTGACCTATATGGACTATCCCGACAAGAGCAAGGTGCATATCTACATTGCGGACGATGGCAACCGCCCCGCGATGGCAAAGCTTGCGGAGCAGTTTGGTGTCGGTTATTTTCCGCTGGCTAATAATAAAGAAGCAAAGAGCGGAAACCTGAACAACGCCCTGCGCCAGACCGGCTCACCGCTGGTTGCGACGTTTGACGCGGATATGATCGCGCGGCGTGAGTTCTTGATGAAGACGGTTCCGTATTTCTTCCTCCCGCGGATGCTGCACAAAGACGGCACCTGGAGAATGCGCAATTCCGACGAGGTCGACCCGGAGTATAAGATCGGCTTTATTCAGACGCCGCAGAGCTTTTATAACCCCGACCTGTTTCAGTTTAACCTGTATGCAGAGCGGAATATCCCCAACGAGCAGGATTTCTTCTCACGAGAGATCAACGTGATGCGTAACAGCACCAACGCCGTAGCCTATACGGGCAGCAACACGGTCATTTCGCGGCAGGCGCTGGAGGAGATTGGCGGTTTCCCGACGGACACGATCACCGAGGACTTTGAAACCGGCATCAAGATCCAGTCGAGGGGATATACCACCTATTCCACGCTCCAACCGCTTGCAAGCGGACTTGCGCCGACCAGCATCAAGAGCATGGTGACCCAGCGTGTGCGTTGGGCGCGCGGCGTGATTCAATCCGTGCGCAACACAAAGATGGTCACGAACAAGGGGTTATCGCTCAGCGCGCGCATCAGCTACATGCTGTCATATTCCTACTGGTGGTCGTTCGGACGCAGGCTTGTGTTTACGTTCGCGCCGATCATGTTTGCACTGTTTGACCTGCAGGTCGTCAATACGTCGTTCTGGGAGATCCTCGCGATCTGGGGTCCGCAGTATATCTTCTATACGCTTGCGGTCCGCTCGCTTTCCAGCGACACGAGAAACCAGCGCTGGAACCAGATCATCGACACCATCCTCGCTCCGTTTATGGTGATCCCCGTTCTGCTCGAGACCCTTGGCATCAAGCAGCTCAAGTTTAAGGTTACCGACAAGAGCACCAGCAAACCCCAGAGCTCTAACCTCGTATACATCATTCCGCAGTTGATCATGCTGGGCATGTCGATTGCGGGCCTGATCCGTTATCTGGGCGGCAAATACGGCATGTCGCTGCTCTTTAGCAGCTTTATCGCTTTCTGGTTGCTTTTGAACATCACAAACCTGCTGTACGCGGTGTATTTCATGATGGGTCGTAAGGCCTACCGCGCAAGCGAGCGCTTTGAGGCGGAGATTCCGCTCAGCCTCTGCTACAAGGGCAAGCTCTTTACGGCAAAGACCAAGAATATCTCCGAAGGCGGTTTTCTCTTTACGATGGAGCACCCGGCCTACCTGCCGGACGACGAACCGCTGGAGTTTACGCTCACGAGCGAACATTACAGCGCGAGCGTAAAGGGGAATATCGTCTATATTACGAGCACCGGCAACCAGTGGCTCTATCATGTCAAGCTCGTGCCGGGCATGACGGAGCAGGACACGCGGGAGTATCTCCAGCTGGTCTATGACAGACAGCCCTCTCTACCGAGGTCGATGAACATCTGGGTGACCGCGTTTGACGATCTGGTCAACAACGCAAGCCAGCGCCTCGAAAAGCAGCGCTCGGAGATGCGCGCGCTGCCGCGGATTCAACTGGAGCGGTTTGTCCGCTTTGAAGAGGGCGTCAGTGCCACATTGATCGACTTCAACTTCAAGTTTGCCCTGTTGCGGGGAATGAGCGAGAAAGCAGACACGCTTACGCTCGTGCCGCGCGCCGGCGTTCAGATCGTGCTGCAGAACTCCAACAAACCCATGACGACGCCGGGCGTGACGCTCTACAACGTTGTCAACTGGGAAGAGCTGACCGCCAGCAAGGCATTTCAAACGCTCTTGGAGGATTGGATCTTTGAATACAATCATGGCACCGCAAAGCCCCGCCGCGGCAAAAAGCGCACGGCGGCATAACGCATAAAACATACTCAACCATCGTCCTCCGCCGGATTTATCCTGCGGAGGATGGTGCATCTCTAACGCCGATTTCGCAAAGTGCGAACGTCTGTGTTAAAATGAAAAGCAACCATTCAGGAACTCAGTACCTTGGATGAGGATAACAGGATAGAGGAGTTGTTGACCGAATGGCGATGGTGTTTACCGTATTACGGCTGATTGCGTTCCTGCTCTCCGCGATGGGATATGTCGCTGTAGCAAGGGCTTACTGGAAGATCACATCTCGCGCGAGCTATATTTTCGTCTTCTCTGCGCAGGCGCTCGTGATCTATTTTGCCGGGCTTGCAGGCGTGCTCTCCTATGCGGCGTATGCGCTCTTTGGCGGCGGAATCGTGCTGCTCATCGCGCTCATCGTGAACAAGAAGATCAAGCTTGCTTACAACACCACGTCGCTGAGCGCGATCAATCTCGCGTTTGTGCTGGCCTGCGGCGTCATCATGGCATCGCTCCTGACGACAAAATTCATCCATTACGATAACTTCTCCCATTGGGCGGTCGTGGTGAAGTACATGCTCGTCACCGACCGGATTCCGGATGCCGCGAGCGCAATCATCGATTTTAAGAGCTACCCGCTCGGCAGTTCGTCGTTCCTGTACTATATTTCGCGCATCGTCGGCAACAGCGAGGGCGCGATGCTGGTGGGACAGGGGATTCTGCTCTTCGCGAGCTTTTACGCCGTATTCGGCGCAATTCGCGATCAGAAGCGCTTCCTGCTGGCGGCTCTGCTGGGGCTCGGCTGCTCCACCATGGCGTTCTTTAACATCAGCATTCGCATCAACAACCTTTTGGTCGATTTTCTTTTGCCCGCGCTTGCTCTTGCAAGCGTCGGCATCCTGCTGAGTGAGCGAAAGCGATTCTCCACCGCGTGTCTTGCAGTTCTGCCTGTCCTCGCGCTTTTGACCATCGTGAAAAACACGGGCATCTTCTTTGCTCTGCTTGGGTATGTGTTCTTACTCTACCGTTCGGTTCAGTTTCAAAATGCGGACCCGAAGCTTCGCCCGTTCTTCTGGGGCGCGCTGGGCATCATCGGCCTTTCTTTGGTGCCGCTGATCGCGTGGAATGTGCATACATCGCTTGCGTTTCCTTCGGATGCGGGGAAATTCAGCTACGATTTTCAGACGCTCTCCTCGTTTACCCTCGACAAGACCTCCGCGCAGATTCAGCAGATCGTGCAGCTTTTCCTCGTGAGTGCGACATCGCTCTCTCAGTTGCCAACGCTGGGATTTGTGGCGTTCAACGGCGTTGCGCTGGCGACGTATCTGGTGGCGCGTTTCGTGTTCCATAAGAACTGGAAGCTGTTAAAAACGTTGCTGGTACTCGATCTTGCGGTTGTGCTCTATTATGGCGGCATCCTCGCGATGTACATCTTCTCTATGCCGCCGGACGAGGCGCTGCGCCTTGCCGGATTTGATCGGTATGCTTCGAGCATGATCCTGTTTCTCATCGGCGCGGTCTCGATGCGCCTGACGATGGATGTGGAAAATTCCTTCTATTTTCAGCAGGGGGAACACAGGGATTACCGCGCGTTCCACAGCCTGACGAGCAAGAACATCTATCAGGCTGCGACGGTGTTATTCTCTCTCGCCGCCGGGTTGATCCTGCTCTCCGAACTCAACGGCATGAACAGCATCAAGGGTGATTATCCGAAGTCGCTGCCCGCGCGGGTCTCCGCCATCACGGGGGATCAATGGGCCGCACCGGACAACGACACGCGATATCTGTTTTATTCCTCGGACAAAGAGAACGAGGTAACCAGCTACGAGTTGCCGTATGTCGGGCGCTATTTCCTGTTTGCATCCCAGGTGGATGCGGTGAGCGATTTTGCGGATGATACGTTCATCAACCAGATTCAGACCTACGACAAGTTTGTGATATTTGAGGCGACACCGGAAATCCGCGTCTACATGCGCAAGCACGCGAATCTGCCCGGCGATCCCGGCGTTTATAACGTCGCTGAGACCTTCCCTGAAGCCGTCATTCCAAAGGGATGAACGTGAACACAAAGCCGCTCTGCAAGACAGGGCGGTTTTTTGCGACCAAGAAGATATATAATATATATTTTTTGCAAATACTATTGCTTTTTACGATTGAACATGTTAAATTAACAACAATCGCGGCGGACCCCGCAAGGGAAAATGACCGCAATACCGGCGCAAGCCGAGCAGAAAGAGCGCTATATGACCCGTATCAATTGCGCAGCAGAATACCGCTACTTTAGCTTTACCGGCTATTACTTCGGTAAGGCTTCGTTCGGTTTGGCGCAGCATAAGTGATCGGGTAACAAACACCGCATACGATCGCATCGCACCGCAGCCAAACAGGCTGCGGTTTTTTTAACTGGCGGAGGGAGAATATTATGATCGTCGTACTCAAACCAAACCCGAATCCGGATCAACTCGAGAGCCTGAAAAACTGGCTGCTCGGCAAGGGAATTCAAATTCACACCAGCCTCGGCACGAGCCAGATGATTCTCGGCCTTGTCGGAGACACGTCCACGCTGGATATCGACCTCATCAGCGCTCTTGATATCGTAGAAGACGTCAAGCGCGTGCAGGAGCCGTATAAGAACGCGAACAGAAAGTTTCACCCGGCGGACACCGTGATTCCAGTCGGTAATACCCAAATCGGCGGCGGCACGCTGACCATCATGGCGGGTCCCTGCTCGGTGGAGAGCGAAGATCAGATCATCACCGTCGCAAAGGCCGTCAAGGCCAGTGGAGCTACCATGCTCCGCGGCGGCGCATTCAAGCCGCGCACCTCACCCTATGCCTTTCAGGGCATGGGTGCGGAGGGGTTGGAGCTCATGAAGCTCGCCCGCGCGGAGACGGGGCTGCCCATCGTCAGTGAGATCATGGATGCCTCCCAGCTGGCGTTGTTTGACGACGTGGATGTAATTCAGGTTGGCGCGCGCAACATGCAGAACTTCAACCTGCTCAAAATCCTCGGCAAGCAGCCCAAACCCGTCATGATCAAGCGCGGTCTTTATTCCACCTATGAGGAATGGCTCATGAGCGCGGAGTACGTTATGGCGAGCGGAAACGAGCAGGTCATTCTCTGCGAGCGCGGCATCCGCACCTTTGAAACCTACACGAGAAACACGCTGGATCTCGCCGCGATCCCGGTTCTGCGGCACCTGACGCACCTGCCGGTCATCATCGATCCCAGCCACGCGACGGGGAAAAACGCGCTGGTCGCCCCCCTTGCGATGGGCGCCGTGGCAACAGGTTGCGACGGGCTTCTCATCGAGGTGCACAACGATCCTGCG
The DNA here is from genome assembly GCA_039683525.1 of Clostridiaceae bacterium. GTDB lineage: Bacteria > Bacillota > Clostridia > Christensenellales > CAG-138 > UBA7703. The sequence goes on along the minus strand of JBDKRF010000323.1, from coordinate 29,723 downwards.
CATGCGCTGAGCGACGGCCCGCAGTCCCTGAACCCCGAAGCGTTTGACAAGCTCAACCACAGAATTCTCGCGCTATACGCGTTTATGACGAGCGGGGAGGGAAAAGCGTGAACGTCGGCATCGTCGGCCTCGGCCTCATCGGCGGCTCGATGGCAAAGAGCATCAAAGTGCGAACGGCGCACACGGTCTGGGGCGTCGATCTCGACGCGGAGACCATGACGCTCTCGCGCCTCAGCGGTGCCATCGATGGTATGCTCACGCCGGAAAATCTGCCGCAGTGCGATCTCGTACTCGTCGCGATCCGCCCGGCGGCTGCCGTTCGCTGGGTCAGCGAAAACGCGCACCTGATCCGCAAAACCGCGATCCTCGTCGACCTTTGCGGCGTGAAGCGCAATGTTTGCGAAAAGCTTGCGCCGATTGCGAAAGAAGCGGGCTTTGCCTACATCGGTGGTCATCCGATGGCGGGGCGGGAGCGCGGTGGATTTGTGCACTCCAGCGAGGAGCTATTCACCGGCGCTTCCATGATCCTGACGCCTGACCAGAACACCGATATGCGCATGCTGGAGACGCTCAAGTCGTTCTTCACCGATATCGGGTTTGCGGGCTTAACCTTCTCCACGCCGGAGGAGCACGACCGCATCATCGCGTACACCTCTCAGCTTGCGCACCTGGTCTCGAGTGCATACATTAAGTCTCCTGAGGCGCAAATAAGACGTGGGTTTTCCGCGGGCAGCTTTCGGGATATGACGCGGGTGGCGCACCTCGACGAGGCGATGTGGACGGAACTCTTCCTTGACGACGCGGACTATCTCACCGAACAGCTCGAAATCTTGATCGATCATCTCAACGAATACCGCGAGGCGCTTTCGACGCATGACGCGGAGAAGTTACAGGCGCTCCTCAAAGACGGGCGCGAGAAAAAGGCCACGGCGGGAGGAAACTAAGACATGGATCAGCGCGTCATCCCCGTTCGCGTGCGGGAAGGGTACGATGTCATCATTGGTGCGGGTTTACTCCGCGAAAGCGGGCGGTTGATCCGCGCCGTACTGGGGGACTGCCGCCTCGCGGTCGTCACCGACAGCAATGTTGCAACGCTCTACCTGCCGAACCTGCTGGGCAGCCTAAAGGAGGCTGAATTTGACGCGTGTTCCACTGTATTTCCCGCGGGAGAAGCGCACAAGCGCCTGGATACCCTCGCGGGCATGTTGGAATTTTTCGCAGAGCAGCACCTGACACGCAAGGATTGCGTGGTTGCGCTTGGCGGCGGGGTCACGGGAGACATGGCAGGCTTTGCGGCGGGGTGCTACCTGCGCGGGGTACGCTATGTGCAGATTCCAACTACGTTGCTTGCGGCGGTGGATTCCTCCGTCGGCGGAAAGACCGCGGTCGACCTCGCAGCGGGTAAAAATCTCGCGGGGCTGTTCCATCAGCCGTCGCTGGTGCTGTGCGACACAGATACTTTTACCACGCTCTCGCCGGATGAGTTTGCAAACGGCGCGGCGGAGGCGATCAAGACCGGCATTCTCGACGATGAAACTCTGTTCTCTCTCTTTGAATCCGGCGATGTATGTGCGAATCTCGAAGAGATCGTGGCGCAGTGCGTCGCGTTCAAGGCACGGATCGTAGAGGCGGACGAGACCGAGACTGGCATTCGCAAGACGCTCAACCTCGGCCACACGGCGGGCCACGCGATCGAGCGCTGCAGTGATTATACGATTCCGCACGGGCATGCGGTGGCTAGCGGCCTTGCGATCATTGCGCGCGCGGCGGAAAAGCTCGGCTGGGCAACAGAGCCGATCGCGCGGAGAATTGAAGCCGCGCTCGCGCGAAACGGACTGCCCGTGACAACCACATTTTCACCCGAAGCGCTGGCGCAGGCCGCGCTCTCGGATAAAAAACGCGCGGGAGGAACGATCACGCTCGTCGTGCCGAAAAAAATCGGCGATTGCGCGCTGGTCGATCTGCCTGTAGAGCAACTGTTAGAGGTGTTCCGCGCGGGGCTGGAGGAGCGCGCATGATCGCGAGAATTTCTCCCGCGCAACTCGGCGGAACGATCTGCGCCATCGCGTCCAAGTCCGACGCGCACCGCCTGCTCATCCTTGCGGCGCTGAGCCGCGGCGAAACGCGCCTCAAGATGGAGCAACGCTCGGAGGACATCGACGCCACGATCGGCTGCCTGCGCGCGCTGGGTGCTGTGATTGAAATTTTGCCGAATGGCGTGCTCGTGCGCGGCATTGAGCGGGTAAACGAAAACCCGCTGCTGGATTGCGGCGAGAGCGGCTCGACCTTCCGGTTTCTACTTCCCGTCGCCTGCGCGTTGTGTGAATGCGTGCGCTTTACGGGAACAGGCAGGCTGCCGGAGCGTCCCATCGGCGAACTCATGCACGTGATGCAGTCACACGGCGTCGCGTTTTCTGCCGGACAATTACCGTTTACCACAACAGGTCGGCTCACGGGCGGGGATTTCTCTCTGCCGGGCAACGTTAGCTCGCAATATCTCACGGGATTACTCCTTGCGTTGCCGCTGACCAAGGAGGACAGCACAATCTCGCTCACCACGCGTCTGGAATCCGCGGCGTATGTGGATATCACGTTGCATGCACTCAGGCGATTCGGCGTGCAGGTGAACGCAGCTGACGTGCGTTATTCGATACCCGGCGAGCAAACGATCCAATCCCCCGGGGAACTCCGCGTGGACGGAGACTGGTCCAACGCCGCGTTTTTCCTCGCGGCGGGTGCGCTGGGGGAACCCGTCACCGTGACAGGACTCAGCCTCGATTCACCGCAGGGCGACAAAGCGATTCTGAACGCGCTGCGCAGATTCGGCGCACGTGTTGAAGCAACAAACGACGCGGTGACGGTGTCACCCGAAAAGCTCGCGGGTTGCACGATCGACGTTGGTGAAACGCCGGATCTGCTGCCGATCCTCGCCGTACTCGGTGCTTCTGCATCCGGCGAAACGCGGCTCGTCAACGCGGCGCGGCTCAGGCTCAAGGAGAGCGACCGGCTCGCCTCCGTCTCCGCGATGCTTCGCGCACTGGGCGGTAAGGTAGAAGAGCTGCCGGACGCGCTCGTGATTACAGGCGGGGAACTGCGTGGCGGCACGGTGGATAGTGTTCGCGATCACAGAATCGCAATGTCCGCCGCCATCGCATCGATACGCTGCGCGCAGGACGTGACAATCCTCGGCGCGGACGCGGTGAAGAAGTCGTACCCCGCGTTTTACACAGACTTCAATCATTTGGGAGGACATGCGCATGTCGTCTGAATTCGGAAACACCCTTCGTATCGGCGTCTTTGGCGAGTCGCACGGGCGCGCCATCGGGGTCACCATGCAGAATCTGCCCGCGGGAGAAGCCATCGACCTGCATATGCTGGAGGCGTTCCTAGAGCGCCGCCGCCCGGGCAAGAGCGCGCTGTCTACCGCGCGAAATGAGCCCGACCGACCGATATTTCTCTCCGGTTTGCTGGACGGTAAGACCACGGGAAGCCCGCTTTGCGCCATCATAGAAAATCACGACGCGCGCTCCCGCGACTATGCGGAGCTCATGGACAAGCCCCGCCCGGGACACGCGGACTACACCGCCTATCTCAAGTGGGCGGGCGAGGCGGATATGCGCGGCGGCGGACATTTTTCCGGCAGGCTGACCGCTCCCTTGTGCATCGCGGGCGGCATCGCCAAGCAGATTCTCGCGCGAAAAAACATCTTCGTCGGCGCGCATCTCTTCTCGGTTGCAGGGATATCGGACGAAGCGTTTCCACTGCTTCCCACGCAGACAATTTTTGACGAGATCGCGCGAAAGGACTTTCCTGTGTTGCGCGATGCAAACGGCTGCGATATGCAGGAGGCGATCCTGCGCGCCTCGAAAGACGGAGACTCCGTCGGCGGCGTGATCGAGTGCGCAGCGGTCGGTTTTCCGGCAGGACTTGGCAACCCGATGTTTGACGGTATGGAGAATCGGCTCGCTTCGGCGCTGTTCGGCATCCCCGCCGTCAAGGGGTTGGAATTCGGCGCTGGGTTTGCGGCCTCCGCCATGCGCGGCAGCGAGAACAACGATCCATTCCGCATCGACGACGACGGCGAAATCAAGACGACCACCAACCACGCGGGCGGAATCCTCGGCGGAATCACGACAGGGCAACCCATCGTGCTGCGCGTTGGCATCAAGCCCACGCCGTCGATTGCGAAGATCCAGCAGACCGTCAGCCTCTCCAAGCGGGAGAACGCGGAGTTGATCGTACACGGACGGCATGATCCCTGCGTTGCGCTTCGCGCGGTGCCGGTGATCGAGGCGGTCACGGCGCTGGTCTTGCTCGACTATCTGCTGGAAGAAACAAAATAATCTGAAATCCGTTCAGCAAGACGCTTTTGACTGTCATGCTGCGAAATAGAGAGGAAATCACATGGAAATTGAAGAGATTCGCGAACAGATTGACGAAGTGGACAGCCAACTGCTCCAGCTGTTTTTGGAGCGGATGAGCCTTGCGCAAGAAGTTGCGGTCTACAAGCGCGAGCATAACCTGCCGGTGCTGAACAAGGCACGGGAGCGCGAAATCCTCGCGCGCGTGCAAGCCGAGGCGGGCGAGTTGGAGCCGTATGCGTATCAGTTCTTTACCACGTTGATCGAGCTGAACAAGGTGCGACAGACCGAGCTGTACTCGCCGCCGTCGCGCGTGAGTGCGCTCATCGAAGGTGCGCTTGCAGCGCCCGAGGTGGTGTTTCCGCGCACGGGTACCATCGCGTGTCAGGGCGTAGAGGGCGCGAACTCGCAGGCAGCCTGCGACAAATTGCTTCCGCGCGGCAACATCATGTATGTCAAGAGTTTTGAGGCGGTGTTTGACGCGGTGGAGTCCGGGCTTTGCCAGTTTGGCGTGCTGCCCATCGAAAACAGCGCGAACGGCTCCGTGCGCACGGTCTACGATCTGCTGCAGAGAAAGCGCTTCTCCATCGTGCGCGGCACGACGCTGCATATTCGCCATGAACTTTTGGCGAAGCCCGGCACGAAGCTCTCCGACATCACGGAGATCTATTCGCATGAGCAGGCCATCGGTCAATGCAGCCGCTACTTAAGCAGCCTCAACGGCAAGTTGAAGGTGATTCCCTGCGCCAATACGGCGGTCGCCGCGAAGATGGTCGCCGAGGGTATCAACCCCAAAGCCGCCGCGATCAGCTCACACACCTGCGCCGATTTGTACGGACTGAGCGTTCTCAAAGACGACGTGCAGGACAGTGACAACAACTATACGCGCTTTATCTGCATCGCGAAGAACCCGATCATCTACGCAGGCTCGAATAAGATCAGCTTGATTCTGGACTGCAAAAACGAGCCGGGCGCGCTCAACAGCATCCTCACGAAGATATCGGCTTATGGTGTGAACACGAGCAAGATCGAAAGCTGCCCCGTGACGGGACGCAACTTTGAGTTCATCTTCTTCTTCGATCTAGATGCATCCGTGCGCGAGCAGGGCGTGCTGCCCATGCTGGAGGAGCTGGAGCGCATCAGCGAGAGCTTTACCTTCTTGGGCAACTACTCCGTGATTTAATTGTTGCGTGAGAGTATTTACCGATATTTCGTGATTTGGTGATTGAAATATGAAAGAGCGCATCTATGGCTTGATCGGGCGGACGCTGAAGCACAGCTACTCTGTGCAGATTCATCGCGCGCTCGGAAACGACAACTATGCGCTCTACGAGTTGGAGCCGGAGGCGCTAGGCGCGTTTCTCGCGCGGGAGGACATCGGAGGTGTGAACGTCACGATTCCCTACAAGCGCGACGTGATGGCTTTTTGCGACGCGCTGGACGAGACCGCGCGGGAAATCGGCAGCGTCAACACGATCGTACGCGGCGTGGACGGCAAACGCACCGGCTACAACACGGATTCTTACGGACTTACCTACATGGCATCGCGCGCAGGCATTTCGTTTGCCGGCAAAAAGGTCGTCATCCTTGGCAGCGGCGGCGCTTCCTTGACCGCGCAATACGTCGCAAAGGCGAGCAGAGCCGGCGAGATCGTCGTCGTCTCGCGCGGCGGCAAGGACAACTACGAGAACCTGATCCGCCACGCAGACGCGCAAATTTTGATCAACACAACGCCCGTCGGCATGTATCCGCACACGGGGGAGCTGCCCGTAGACCCCGCTGTTTTCCCCGCATGTGAAGGCGTGCTGGAGCTTGTGTATAACCCGCGCAAAACGGCGCTTGCCTTTCGTGCGGAGGAGCTCAACCTTCCCTGCGCGGACGGCTTGAGCATGCTGGTTGCGCAGGCAAAGGCTGCCGAGGAGCTCTTCTTTGATCGAGCAATTGCGGACAGCGAGAACGAGCACATCCTGCACCTTTTACGACAGAGCACGCTCAATATCGTGCTCATCGGTATGCCGGGCAGCGGTAAGTCAACCATCGGTGCAGTTCTGGCGCAGCTCAGCGGACGAAAGCTGATCGATCTGGACGAACAGATCGTGGTGGCTGCGGGGAAGACGATTCCGCAGATCTTCGCGGAGTCCGGCGAGGCGGTGTTTCGCGCGCTGGAGCGCGAGCAGGCGCAAACGTGGGGCAAAGAGAGCGGATTGATCCTCGTGACCGGCGGCGGAGTCGTCAAGGACGAGCGGAACTATCAGGCGCTCAGGCAGAACGCGCGGGTTTACCAGATTGAGCGCGATCTTTCACTTTTGCCGCGCGAGGGCAGGCCGCTTTCGCAAGCCGCAGATCTCAACGCGATGCAACGCGAGCGTGCGCCGCTCTATACGCGCTTTCGCGACGAGAGTATCACCAACGAAACGACGCCGGAGGATGCAGCGGAGAGAATCTGGCACGATTTTTGCGAGCAAGCGAAATAGCGTGAATCTGGGGGAGAATTGGATGAAGATACTGGTGATCAACGGGCCAAACCTGAATTTATTGGGGTTACGGGAGCCGAGCATCTACGGCAGCCGCACCTATGCCGACCTTTTGGAGATGATCCGCGCGGAGGCGGAAAAGCTCGGCGTCGAGGTCTCCTTCGTGCAGAGTAATCACGAAGGCGCGCTGGTGGATGCGATTCAGGCGGCCTACGGCACGGCGGATGGCATCGTGATCAACCCCGGCGCGTATACGCACACGAGCGTCGCGCTGCTGGACGCGGTCAAGGCGGTCGGTGTTCCGACCGTGGAGGTGCACATCTCCGATCCCGACACGCGGGAGGAGTTTCGTAAGGTGTCCTATATCCGCGCGGCATGCGTCGCCAGCATCAAAGGCCACGGGTTGGAAGGATATCTCGAGGCGCTTCGATTGCTCTGCCGAAGGGGTTGAACAGACATAAAAAAGAATTGCGCTTGTTGCTTCTGTAGAAAGGAGCGGCACAGCGCTTTTTTTGCGCACGTTTACACGCCACGAAACGCACGCGTCATACTGCTTTGCCTTTCTGTGCACGTGCAACACCATACGGAGTACGGTTCACACTTCTTATCTAAAATTGTCCCATGCTGTTTATTACAAAATGTTTGTCGTTTGGACAGCTCGCGTGCGATCATCGCACACCGTAGTTTATCATCATACCATAGGAACAAGCTGTATGTTTTATATCGCCTTGCTTTGGTTCATTGTTTGCAGAATGACATTGACATAACTTTTTGTAGGTAAAATATGTCGTAAAAATGTAGAATATGTACAATTTTAGTCTTTATTCTGGTGGTGTTATCCTGTATACTCAAGTTAATCAAATTTTCTCATCGCTTCCAAAGCTAGACGATAGATCTCAAGTTCCTTAGGATTTTATGTTAATACTCGGTTAAGATGTACAGCTGATGCTTTACTCGTTCTCCATTCATTTCGTACAATCCAGAATAAACGATCTGTGCTTAATACATTGCTGTTTCGGCAAAGATATTCAAGCACGATTGAGCAGTCATATACAAAAAATCTGAATTCTTGGGAGAAAATGTGCATGTGGACCTGCAAGAGATGCGAAACACTCAATGAGGATGAACAAAGCACTTGTGCTTTATGCGACGAACCGAGAGCGGTGAAAGAAGAACAGCAACGCACTTCAAATAAAAATAGCTTTTCAGCAAACAATCAACAATCCTCTCAGAGTCGACAAGATGCGGACGAGAACAATTCTCAAAAAGACAGAGAACCGCGCAAGAAGAACCGCATAGCGATTCTGATTGGTGTGTTGTGTGTTCTCTTGTTGGCTGCAGTTGTCGCAATCGTTGTGCTCGTCTCCAGACAATCGGCGTATCAAGGCGTACCGCAAGTAACGGAGCCTCCTGCAATCCCAATGGAAACGATGGCTCCGCAAATGAACGATGCCGGTCAACCCGTTTCATCCTCCGTTGATGATCATCAAATCGTGATTGATTCGATATATTCAGGCACAGCCGACGTGGTTGATGAGTTTCGTTGGGGCGCTGCGATCGATGCTTCCGGTACCGTATGGATTTGGGATCAAAACGACTATGTCGCGCGGCCGAGCGATATAACGGATGCCGCGGAAATATACACGGCAGGCGTTGATTGGTCGGCGCGGTTGTTTGTTGTAAAAAAAGATGGCTCAGTCTGGTGGACGGAGCTTTATTGGGAGAATAAAACACTAAATTACGGGTTGCAAAAGATTTCGGGATTGGAGAATATCATTGATCTAGAAATCATTGACTCAATGGACTTAGGACTGCTTGCGCTCGACGCCCAAGGACAGGTCTGGGTTTTTGGAAACGGGAAATATGGCGTTTTCGGATTGGGAGCGGATGACAATCAGTTTGAAACTTCAACGGCAATTGAAGGTTTACCGCCGATTCGAAAAATCCAGTGCATCTACAATGACTTCGAACCGGGATATAGCATGGTTGTTGCTCAAGCAACGAGTGGCGAATTCTATTATTGGGGAACAAATCTCCTTACGAGTGGTTCCAAGAAATACAGTAATACACCAGCTCCCATAGACTTCGCGACCACTTCGTCAAACTGGTCACTGTTTGAGTCGGTTCAAGTTGAAAGATCCGCCTATTTTGCGTGGCTGGATGAGAAAGGGAGTTTATCGATCTACGAAAATAATTCGCAACCAACGGATTACTCTGAACTGGGCTCATTTATTTATCAAAATGGTGGCATCTCGGGTCTATACCTTCTAGATGAGAACGGAAGCGTATATGGATATGGATATTACACATCGGGATGCTTATTAACAGAGGCATTCGCATCTTTCATGAAGCCAGCAAAGGTAAATGAACTCAAGGATAATCAATCCATCATCGCAGTTGCATTTGGCGGCTGGGAAACAACCGCACTCTATCAGGACGGTCGAATCGGAATTTGGGAACAATCTGATGATATCAACATCTGCATCACCGATGTGCGGTTTATTCAGGATGAATCCGGTGGGGATTTCAAGCTTGCGATGAATACATCAGAGAGGACCGTGGAGGAAAACAATAATAACGGAATTCAGATTGGTGATGTTACGCTGACGGTTGAGTCAACCGGAGATTATCTGGCGAAACTGATTCCTACAAATGAAACGATTAACCAGAGCGATGCTTACATTGCTGGAATGACATATGATGCAAATACCGTGCATGTTTCAATCGACGATTGTAGATTGATCAATAAGGATGGTATCGGGTTGGGAACGATGCTGCCCGGCGCATTGATACAACTGACCAACCTAGATACGCAGACAACATGGGAGAGAACGCAAAATTCCGATTCGCTGATTGATCCTTTTACCGACCTGCCTTCCGGAGAGTATCGGTATACCGTGTCAAAAGCCGGATATATTACATACACCTCTCCAACATTTGAGTTGAATTACGTATCGGGTGCGGATAACGAATACGTTTGGGCTTCCTACAGTTTAATAGAAGAGGGTAGTGTCTTCAGCAATGGATTCCAGATTCAAATCACGGATCTTGCGGGGAATCCGGTTGCGTCAAAGAAGTTTAATATAATTTCACTCATTGCTTGTGAAAGTACGGAGGGACTAAATAACTATAGCATGATGACACTAGGCGATAGAATTGACGAGGACGGAATGATTACTTCCGATGGGTGGGCGCCGACAAACCTATACTCGTTAAAAAAAGGGAGTATCGCGATTATTTCGTTTGACGACAGCCTCAATTGGAGTCAAGGCACTATAGCTGGTCAATGCATTCTCATTCGTGCAAATTAGGGAGCAAGTTGACCTGGTATCGCAAAAGAAAACCAAGTAAGAAATAACAGCGGTAAGATGATTTACAGTAATATGACTCGTTGGTTGTAGATTTCGCAAGAACAAGGCGGGGGATCTTTTTTGCATGCGAATAGCCATTTGTGAAACGCAGGCAGATTACATCGAATATATTTGTAGACTCCTCAGGCAGATCCGTGAGGTTTCGTTTGCGACCGTTGCGACCTATACGGACCCGGAGTGGATGATTTCCGATGTATTTCTGCGCACCGAGGCGTTCGATATTGCAATCATCAGCCGGGAACTGGGAACGCACAACGGCGTATTTATCGCAAGAGAGATGACAAAAAAGAATGAAGCTTGTCAGATCGTATTAATCAGCGAAAGAAATCGAATTTTCCCTGAATATTATGAGATGAATCACACATGCATTCTGCCGAAAGAATATGTTCCACTGCACTTGGTGACCGCGATTCAAAAATCGGTGGTCAACTTAGCAGCTATGGAGCATTCTTTTTTTGTGGTTACAGCAAACAGCGAGAAGATCTATGTCCCCTGCCGCGAGGTGCTGTATCTCGAACGCGTACAGCGCAAGACGCATATCGTAACGAAGGATGACACCATCGAGACGTATCAACTACCGCAAGAGATTGTCGATTCTGCTTGCGGACTCGACTTTGTGCAGTGCCATAGAAGCATTCATGTGAATCTGCGAAAAGTAACGCGATATCAGGCGAATGAATTCACGCTCGAGCAGAATATTAAACTTCCGATTGGACGACAGTATGCGGCGCAGATGAAGGAAGCGATCAAACGCTTCGAAAGTGGATTGTTGATTCGGAGATAAATGGAGATGGATAAGCAGATATGAGCGCTGTTGACTTAAATCTGGTTTTTTGTGTTGAGGCTACTTCTCGAACGCAAGCATACTCACAGGATTTCGTTGATTACGCAACCAGTGCTGCTAGAATTATGGTCGAAGATCTTAAAAGAGATATTTTAACGGCGGAAAGTAATATAAAGTTTTTTCTGATATTGTTCAGAAATTGCAAGTGCGATGGAGAGAAATCGCTCGAACTTCGGGGGCCATTTCATTTTCCAGAAGAAGAATCACATTTTCAGGAAGCTCTGCAAGGGATCGAATATATCGGTGGAGGAAGAAATGTTGACCCGCGGTGTAGCGGCCTAGAAGCAATATGGTGTGCAATGAACATTTTACAAAATTACAAACAAGATTCATTAGAATTTCAACATCGTATCAGAGAAGGAATCATTGTATTGGCAAAGTCAAAAACCAGTCCAATAGGCAACAATATGGAAAACTCCTGCCCAATTAAGACTCCTTGTTCATTCGATATACTTGCAAATAGTTGGAATGACGAAATTCAAAACAAAAGTGTTGGTGATAATGGATACTGGAAAATGATATTGGTAACACCCGATGAATCTAGTTGGCACAGAATATCAGAGGAATGGTACAACGTTTATCGCGAGAAGTTTTTTGATGATAGAGGCGGACTTTTTGAGTATGATTTCAAATTCTTAGCCGATATGATTGGCGCTCGCTCTTGAAAAATGAAGCTGCATTTCGTTACATTTTCTGCGCTGTATCAACACGAAAAACGCAGGGCGGTGAAAAATACGTTACCTTATAGTTGTCCAAAGAAAAAAACGTCTTTCATAGCTGAAATATAAAAAAGCAACAATATAAAAATCGGGGGTAGATTCATGATTTGTCCAAACTGTGGGGAATCGATTGAACACATGGTCGAATATTGCAAGTACTGCGGTAAGCCCACAAACGCTGCCGCAAGATACAACTATCGACCACCGGTCGTACCGATTCGCGGCGTGGAGACCAAGCCGGAAGGCCCAACTGTAATGGTTGACACGAGTTTACGGGATGCGTTCGATCGCTTGGCTGATTATGTACGGAACCTGCCGACGAAAAAGCAGATGAAAGCCACGATGTTCCGCTATGCGGTCATTCTTGCGGTGTTCACACTGCTTTGTACGGCGTTTTGCGCAATTGGCATCGCGAAGAATCGCGCGGAGATTGCTAAGCTGGAGAAGCTGTCAAGCTTGATGGCGACTACTCAGACTGATGCAACCGACCAGAAAAGTGCCGTATCGACCCCGACGACCTCTGCGGAGTCAACCCCGGCAATAACAACTGCCAGCGCCGTTATTCACTTTGACCTCAATCTTCCGAAAGCTGCCGATACCGCAAAATTTCCCCCGACGCCAAAAGATATCACTCCTTCGAAGGGGGAAGATGTTCATCTCCCGCTGTTCCAGGACACGGAGACGTTTCGGTTTCTCGGATGGAACACGCGCCAGGATGGAAAAGGCGGACAATACTCAGCCAATGCGGTGTTTGATATGGAACTGTCTGGCGACTTAACGCTGTTTGCGCAATGGGAATTGATCGAGAAAAATTAGTGAGTGAAGATATATCGGGATTTGATATGAATTGAGGGAGATATATATGTGGGACTGCAAAACATGTGAGAGCAAGAATGAAGATTCGGATCGCTTCTGTGTTGTCTGCGCAGCGGAGAAGCCCGCAATAGTTGTACCGGTTGAGGACACCTGTATCAGGAGAGAGACTTTTGTAGAGAAGAAGCGATATACGGATACATCGATGAACGATGCAAAAACGAAATCTGATGTCATCAAAATCTCGACAGACGCGGCTGTCCTGCAAGAGAAATATGACGATCTGACCCAAACCGCGAATTTCTTCAAAGCGGGCATCATCTTGTGCGTTTTTCTCGCATTTGTGCTCTTTGCGCAGCCATTTGTCAATTATTACACGTATTACACTGTCTACAACATGGCATTGGGGATTGTTGGCCCGATTGAGCAGGTTTGCTCGCTTGTCCTGCTGGTTTTTGCGATCCTACCGGCAATCTTCATTCTGATTTCATTTGACAGTCGCAAGAGAAATCTCCCCGTCACCATATCGTGGGTGAGCCTGTTCGCGATTGTGATCTATTGCGGCTTCATCTACTTCGGCAATGCTGACCATAACGTTGTTCCGCTGCTGATTGTGCTTTGTTATGCGCTCTGCGTGTTTTTCGCAACCATGTATGTCAAGAAACTGATTGAGCGGGAAAATGTCCTGTTTAAAAAGGGCGGTTTCGAGACCCCGAGAAAGCCGGAAACCCAGCCGGTGGTACCGGCACGGGAAGAATATAGCCTGATGGTTGAGAAGGGTTCAAAACCCGCCCGAGGCACACAGGAAGAGCAGCCCAAGTCTCGCTTAAAATCGACAATGCGATAAAGATAACAAACAGGAGGATAATGATATGTGGACTTGTCCGTCATGCGGAACGAGAAATGACAGCATGTTCTGCACACATTGCGGTGCAAGAGAAGCTGCTTCTACCAGCACTTATGGAAGCGGATCGCTGCCATATTCAGCATCGCCAATTCCGACGCGCAGCGTCATCAAACAGAACGCGAAAATCGCAATTTCGCTGCAAAGCAAAACGACCGTTCGGTTATGGCTCGCCGTGCTTGGGATTGAGATAGGTGTTGGCTTGGTCATCGGCTTGATTTTCACTCTAGCGTGGCCGGTCGGTTTCTTCTTTGCCTGCATCTTTTATCTGCAGATTCTCCAGTGCGGTCAGCTGTACGCGGGTGTAAAACTTTACCGGAAGCAACATATTGAAGTGAAGGATGCGCATCTCGGTTTCAAGAATTACTCTCACATGCTGGGTGGCACCCTTTGGTGGTTGCTTTGGTGTGCGCTTTGGGGTTGCATTCCCGTGATGAACGTGATCAAGGTCTATTCGTATTGCCTGACTCCATTCATTCTCATGGATCATCCGGAGATGACTTCACAGCAGGCGCTAAAACGATCCATTCAGATGACGGAAGGGAGAAAACTCGACATCTTTGTTCTGGAGTTGAGCTTTATCGGCTGGCATCTGCTCAACCTGCTGACACTGGGAATCTTGGGCGTTTTCTATGTTATGCCCTACTATATGACCTCTCTTGCGGGCTATTATGTCGAGATTGAAGCAGCCGACAGAAGCAGAACCTATGGTAGGGAAACCACCACGCACACTCGAACAGGGACGACCGTGCGCTCTGATGAACCGGGCACATGGGTTTGTACAGGTTGCGGAACGCGTAACACAATGAGCTTCTGCACCATTTGTGGTCGATCAAAAACGCCGACAGGGGGATCTGCAAGTGGTTCTCGCGAAGTTGTGCCGGAACCCCCGAGGACAACCCCACCTGCTAGGACTCCAGATTCATACTTTAAGCGCCCCAAAGGGTTCTAGTTTGACCAAAGAGAAATAATGCGAGGTATAGGATGAAAAAGTTGAAAAGAATTCAAGCAATCTTCGTGGCTTTGGTTCTGCTGCTCATGCTGCCGCTTGCTACTGCTCAAGCTTCAAGCCCCGTTCAGGATGCGCGGAACGGTGTAGTTCGGATTGCTGTCGTAGATAAAGAGACCGGGGAAATCATAGGTTGGGGAACAGGGTTCTTTGTTGGAGAAGCTGGTAAGCCGGTAGAATATATCGTAACCAATGCCCATGTAGCTGGTTCCGCTAATACGTATGACGGTAGTGATTATTATTACGAAGAAGACCCCAGTATCTATTGTGTTGCGGTCATAGATACAATATACAACTCTGACTTAACGATGAATTGTCAAGTTGTTAAGATATTCGACAATGTCGATTTGGCTATTCTAAAGCTAAATGCTCCAACGACGACGCGCAGCGCACTGACATTGAAATCTGCCGAGAAAGTAGCAGTCACAGACACTGTATACGCCATGGGATTTCCGTGGTCCGCTGAAGTTGGCTCATCTGAAGATGTAATGGCATCTTCAATTGACTATATAACTGTAACGAAAGGCTCTGTGACTCGTGAATCCAGTACGTTGGAAAATGATCAATACATTCAAATTGATACGTCGATTAACTCTGGAAACTCAGGAGGTCCGTTAGTCACGGAGGACGGATGTGTAGTAGGTATCGTTTCTTGCGGAGCAATAGATGCACAAAACACGAATTTTGCACTTTATATCGATTATGCAATGGATTTTCTGAACAACTCAGGCATTGCTTACGAAAAATCGGATGGTACCCAAGCGGCAACGCCTGTACCGCAAACATCGACGCCTGCACCTGAAGTGCCGCAAGCAGTTCCAGAAGAGCCGATCCAGGCTCCGGTGGAAGAACCCGCTGCGACACCGGAAGAAGCTGTTGTTCCGCCAGATTCATCAACAGACATAAATCAGACACCAACAGGCGGACCAAATGTATTGCTGATTGCAGGAGGGGTCGCGCTGCTTGCGCTCCTCGGAGGTGGGATATACCTTCTGATTGCGAAAAAAGGCAAGCGGGGATCGGGCGGAGAAAGAATTGATGGTCTGGAGTTTCCCCCTCCTCCTCCGGAAAGTAGATGGACATGCCCACGTTGCGGACTAAGAAATGATGCTCATTTCTGTGCAAAGTGTGGAGAAGAGAAGCCCACCTCCGTTTTCCGAGGGTCAGAGACGGGGCACAGAACGTACGATGCAGATAATGGCCAATCCGGCTCTGGCGGTTTCGTTAAGGGTGGGCTGAAAACCTCCCACGATATGAACACTCCTGAAGACGAAAAGCGTTCGGGCAGCGGGATTGTAACGGATGGGCACTTTAAAAAGCCGGCGCTGAAATCCAGCATGGGCGCGTCTACTAAAGAGAAAAGCAGCTCGACATCGACGCCTGCGCCACGGATGAAATCCTCCATGCACACCGAAGCGGAAAGCGGAGCAGGTCGAGTTTCAACGGAATCAGCGGATAAGCCTCTAGAACCGAAAGCAAAACTGAAATCTACAATTAGCGCTCCCACTGCAACTTCGACTACGCCGACCGACCCCGAAGCGAACAGCTACTTTAAGCGCCCAAAGAAACTATAGATAAACTCAAAACTGCAAAATAAGAAAGGAACGAAAAACTATGCCCAGCAATATCAAACAGGAATACTATGTCGATCTGACTTTCTGCATCGACGCAACCCGGAGCATGCACAATGTAATCGAAATGGTCAAGAACAATGCTCTCAACTTCTACCAAGATGTCATGAACGCGATGGCAAAAAAAGAGAAAACTATTGCAAGGATGCGTATCAGCATTATAGCTTTTCGGGATTACAAGTATGATCATGAGGACGCAATGCTACAGACGGACTTTTTCACATTGCCTGACGATTCAGTGCTCTTCCGGAACATCGTGACTGGGATAGAGGCAAAAGGCGGTGGCGATGATCCCGAAGATGGACTCGAAGCGCTAGCGTATGCAATTCGCTCGGACTGGGATAGATCTCAAGGCGGGAAACACCGTCAAGTAATCGTCGTCTGGACCGATGCCGCAACGCATGAGCTGGGATTTGGAGCATGTGACTCGAATTATCCATCCGGCTTACCGCGTGATTTTGGCGAGCTAACCCTTTGGTGGGAGAATGACGAATATATCAATAACAATGAGAAGCGGCTTGTTATCTTTGCGCCTGACGCGCCATATTGGAATACGATCTCAGATAATTGGGATAATGTGATTCATTTCCCATCAATTGCTGGACAAGGGCTGATGGAAGTCGATTACTCAGAGATCATTGATGCGATCTCGAACTCCATTTAAATAATACAAGTTCAAAAGCTTTCTGAAGAAGGAGAATCCATGACAAATTTGGACGGCATCATTGGGGTCAATGAAGAGAAGCGAGTAGGAATGGGTGAGGATTCTGCGCTTCGGGTTGAAGGTGACATAGCTGCTATATTATGCAGTTTTGATGGTTGCGGGGGTTCCGGTTCAAAACGGTACCCCTCAGCCGAAGGCTGGACAGGCGCAAAAATTGCCGCATATAGCTGTGCTCATGCTGTGGGGGATTGGTTTACGCAAAATAGATATGATTCAAACGGGTTCGGTATGATCAGTGCTGAAACGTTGGCAAACGATATGAAAGTGGCGATCCGAACCACATTTGATGATACATATAGTTGCCTTGATCAACCGCGCTCCGCAATCAAAGGGAGCTTGCCGAGTACGCTGCCGACTACGATGTCCAGCTTTATGTTGGAACAAGATCGATCGGGAAAAATTCGTTGTGTCTTCTTGTGGGCGGGTGACTCTCGTGGCTATCTCTTCACGGTAAAAGGTCTTCGGCAGATGACGAAGGACGATTTACAAGTTAACTCGGATGATGATGATTTTGCGGCAGACGGTGTATTGTCGAACTATGTGAACCAACAAAAAGATTTTATCATTCATTCCAGAGAGACGTTTGTTGATTCCCCGATGATTGCGCTCACGGTAACGGACGGATGCTATGCTTATTACGAAACACCCATGGATTTTGAGGGCATTCTTCTGGAGACATTGATGGAAGCAAAGAGCCTCTTGGAATGGGAGCAACTTCTAAGAGAAAGGATTGGTCATGTTGCATCAGACGATTATACGCTTCAGATGGCTATCGTTGGACACAGAACTTTTCAGGCGTTGAAGGATGCGTATCGACCACGTATGAACGACTACCGCAGACTCTATAGCGAGCCGATCGCAAGGATGCAAGCTCAGAACGATCGCGACGGACTGATTCGACTCTGGAATGAGTATAAGAAGTTTGATCGAGAAGCAAGAGGTATGGGATGGGTATCAAGAGAACGGTGAGCAGAGCAACGCCAGAGTTGCAAAAGATTCGGGATTATCAACTCATTACGCAGTTAACGAACAAGAACTCGGGCAACGGGCTGTGGGCGTTTGCTGTCAAGGACGGTCGGGAGTATTTTATCAAGCAATTCCTTTCGCCGGTATGTCCGCGCGAGGGTTGCGGTATTCCGGCGGACATCATTGCGCGAAAACGTAAAGAAGGCGACAAATTCTATCAGAAGATGACCCGCCTTTACTACGCGGTGAATCAGAGTGCTACTGGAAATATCGTAACTATCGATGCATTCTTCTTCAACGACACAAAGTATTATATTACGACGCAAAAGATCGATACGGCAAACTTGGAGATGAAGCAGATTGCGTCGAGGGATAATGACGTAAAGGTCGTTCTGATGAAGGTGATTGCGCACAGCCTGGCAAGCCTTCACGCTAATGAGGTTGTGCACGCCGACTTGAAACCGAGCAATGTCTTGATCAAGGAAACCACTGTAGGTACTGGCAAATCAAAATCACTTACGGCGAAGTTGATCGATTTTGACAGCAGCTATCTGGAGAAAGAAAGAGAAAAGGATGACAGGGTTGAAGGAGATGTTGTATATCTCGCACCTGAAACATTATTAGCGGATCAGGGCGAAGACGTAAAACTCACTACAAAAGTCGATGTCTTTGCTTTGGGATTGCTGTTCCATCAATACTACACTGGCGAACTTCCACGCTTCAGTAGCGACTACTCTTACGCGCATGAAGCCGTGCTGGACGGCCGAACTCTCTTTCTCGACACAAGACTTCCCGGTGATCTGAAGAACTTGATTGCGAGCATGCTGGAGCGAGATCCAGCAAAACGTCCGACAACGAAAGAGGTTTTTGAGACGCTGCAAGGCAAACGCATTCCTGGTGGTCATACGCCCCCTGAACCCCCTCCAGTCCCTGCAAAACCTAAGGATGAGCAGGATGCTTCTTCCGTGTGGCATAAACCACGCGTACTGAATTAATCGTCCAGATTCATACAAGGAACGCAAGATGTAAATAGATTGTGTTTCATTGAGGACACGAAATGCGCTGTTTCGAGTGCGGGCATCTGAATCCGGCAGGGGTGCAGTTTTGCAACCTCTGCGGCAGGCGGATGACAAAGCAACTGATTGTTCTGGATGGCCAACCTCCAACCGAAGCAAAACATGGCGCTGGAGATGGCTTTCATCCTGCGCGGTTTGCACAGTATGATACCAACAAAGCGGAGAATGAAAACACCCGTGCCGCAATGAAGGCGGAGCGCTCCTCTGAAACATTGGATATAGTTGAGGCTCGAACCGCGTTTCATCCAGCTCGGTTTAGCGCACCCGGCATTAGCATGAAAAGTCCGGCGTCGAGCAGTGTGAGTTTGCGCGATACCGAGTCCTCGGCAACGAGCAATGACATGCTATTCAAAAAATCGAGCAATCCTCCTGCAAGTGTAAGTTCGGCTGTTGGTGAGAATGATTACAGCACGCGCTCGCCTTGGTTTCATATCGCAAGCTTTCACCACGCGGAGAAACCGAACAGTAATACCCTTCGAGCAACAGAGCAAGAGAAATCTGTCTTGATCAAAGAAGATGAGATTGCTAAGCGCGCTTGGAGAATACCGCGCCCATTTGACAAACGAGGAACGAATCGATTCTACAATGATACCCCGATTGAAGAGATTATGATCGAACCACCACCAAAGGTTGATGGTTTGTTTCGAGCGAACTGGAAGTACGTATTTTTCGCGCCGTCGATCGTGCTATCTTTGATCACTACGCTTCTTGTGATGATCTTGCTTTCGCATGCCTCGAGTTTGTCGTTCTATGCGGCACTCATCGGCGCAATGTTTGTGGTCGGACTATCTGGAGGGATAGCTGAGTATCTGTTACAAACCTCACAATGGCGTGCAAATCAAGAATGGAAGAAGCTTCAGTATATCGAGTACTTGGAGAAGCTAGAGCACGCTTGGAATCAGCGAGCCGAGCGTCAGCTGCAGATGTTGACTTTACAAAATCCCTCGATTGAGGGTTGCATCGCTTTGATGAAATCTCGCAGTGAGAGAATCTGGGAACGTACGGAGAAGGATGATGATTTTCTTTGCGTGCGAGTAGGAAGAGGAGAGCGAGCGTTCGAACTAGGCATCTTGATGAGCCCAATATCTTATGAAGAAAGAGAAGCGGAACTGCATACGCGAATGCGCGATCTTGTGGAAGCACACCGCTATATCTCTCCGGCGCCAGTGCTACTCGATCTGAAAATGCAGTCGATGATTGGCATGCTAGGAGACCCAAACGAAACGTCTCCGGTCATACAAAGCATCATTATTCAGCTTGCGACGTTTCATAGTCCGGAAGAAGTTGAATTTGTTCTCGTGGGAGCGGAAAAGAATGCAACAGACTGGGCAAAGATATCTCAACTGCCGCATGTACAACAGATTATAGAAACAAATGGGGATGAAGTAAGTGCCGTCCGATCCGTATTTGAACAACGCAGTCGTATGTTGGGTCAACATGGTCAGGATGCAGAGGAAGTAAAGAATCGATTTGTGGTTCTTTTCGTACTTGAAGGTGCAGAACTGACTAAATCAGATTTGGAGACGTTGCCTTTGTTTGGAAATCGTGCATACAAGACTTGCGTGATTATACAGAGTGCATCGCAAGCCAGATTACCGATGCATACGGAACTGATCCTGAGTGTTGCGAACAGAGACGGCGAGATCTATCGCGATCAGAGTGATGAGGCACCGCAACAGATTTGCTTGGATTTGATTTCTAACGAACAGATGGGCCGCTTTCTAAGCGCGCTTCGAGTTCATCAATCATAAAGAATGAATACGATTGAGATTGCGAGACGATCTAGGTGAGCATTGACGTGAGTATCGAGAGGAATGGTAACATGTGGAAATGTAAAACCTGCGGATGTCAAAACCCGGATCCCGTTATGAGTTGCCGCATGTGCAGGGCAAGCAAATCATCAGGCGTTGCCGAACCTAGAAGAGAGCGCCCTGTCTTTAAGACGGACCGAGTTGAGCGCTATTGTGGCAAATGCGGGAAACCGTTGATGGAAGGCGAGACGACTTGCCGCTACTGCAGACCGGGTGTTACAGAACCGACGACGTACCGAATGAAGGGAACCTCATTCGATCGTGTGCGTTCTGTTGTTAAGATCGCAACAATCTCCGCTGCTGCGGTCGTTTTTTTAGTTGGGGTAGCCGCAGTGTCAGGTATGATTTCGCCTGTACACGCGAACGATACCTTGCAGGTTGAGTCAACACCAGTTGAAGAGAACAACTCGGATGCTCCTATCGCGGATGCCCCTAACGTGAACGACGGTAACGATGGGGCTGCTGCGAATGTCGAAAACGAGCAAGAAACTGGAACCGATCAAGAGACTCCGCCCGCACAGCAAAGCGAGCAACCAAAGACAAACGTTACATATACGGATGCGCGCGTCTATGTTGCTTCCGCAAATCTTGACCAACAGGCAAATGAGATCATCGTTGACGCATATATCACACATGACAAAGAGGTTGTGTTTTCCGAGAGTGAGTATCAGACAATACTTGCCAATGGATATGTTGACTTGCTAACCGGGAAGATTGGCGAGCTGAAATCAGAACGGTATTACGTTCTGAACGATAGTAATTTTAATTATGGGGCGTCGATCAATCCAGACCCGAATGGAGAGGCTTATGTGTTTGATGAAGAGAATCAAATCATCGAATACGGGCGGGACACGCGTCTCATTCTTAAGGTGGATGCGTTTCCGCATGCGAATTATTTTAGAAACCAAGGTTGGGATTATGTGCTGGTAGATGCGAGCGGATGGGGAAGTTACTGGGCACTGCATTTATTGGAAGAGCGCATTCAGTTTCGTGTTCCAGCGACGTTAACGGTATATAACGATGAAGGTGCAGTTGGTTCTGCGCTCGATCAGTATTACTTATTCGTCGATCATCCGGAAAAGTGCTTCGAATCGTTCTTTTCTAGCCTAAGCATGCCCGTCGTCACAATCGTTGATGGAGTGGCAACAGAGTTGAGCTTCTACGCTTATGTTACCGTCGGTTGCATATTTGTGAAAATGCCATAACGTTCTTTTCATTAAGACGAAGCAAAGATATGGAATAGGATGATTCGATGTGTGAATCGGATTAGAGGATGGGATAATGTGGAAATGTACCTGTTGCGAAACGATTAATGAAGACGAACAATCTGCGTGTATAGTATGCGGAAAAGCGTATGAAGTTGAGACGTTGTTGGAAGAAAAGAAACAGAGAACAAATCGGAAGAAGTGCTCAGCCTCTTTTAAAGTGATCGCGATCACGATTGCGGCGCTGATCGTTGGCCTTATCGTATTCTTATTAAGCAATCAAACACGAGGTAACCCAGTGCTGAGCACTGTATCTGCACAAGCAGTCACAGCCTTTGAGCCGGTTTATCTGACATTGAACTTCCGACAAATTTACCAATGTAGCACTAGCGATTTTGGCCTGTCAGGGGATGACGCTGATCATATGACCTGGTCATGTGCAGCAAACGATGTAGGGGTTACTTGCTCGCCCGATGGCACAATCAATGCCGGAAACATATTGGTTGATCCAGGTCTGGGATACAATGAACCGATACCGATCATCGGAACGGATGGAAAGAACATAACCATAACTTATTATCTCACAACAGGAAACGATCAGAGATATGAGTTTTGCTGGTCCGGAAACCGAACCATGAAGAGCTATGTTGGCCCGGTTTATCAAGTTACGCCGATGGTGACGAACTGTTACGGATTTACACTTACTTTCAAGTCAGTTCTAACGAACGGCGATATCATCGGTGATCAATGGTCGGTTTGGGTTCGTGAGAACGGAACGGACTGGGTCTATATTCAGGACATTACATTACAAAACGACTCAGAATGCACATACGATATAGTTTTTGAGAGAGAGATCTCTTTTTCCGAGGTAGCGGTTCAACCTCCGAAGCAATACAATCCTTATTCGAACACCGTCAACTGCAAGATCACAAACCTGATTATGAGTTAGCGTAATAGAAACGAGCAATTTAGAACGTACAAAGGGAAACGGAAAAATGTGGAAATGCAAGACCTGCGGGTGTCAAAATCCGGATACATGTGCGGCATGTCGCATGTGCAAGGCAGCAGCGCCCAACTACTCAACACCAAACAACACAACATCAAACTTCACTAAACCTATCTACACCGCACCAGGCTACACCGAGCAAAACAGGTTCGGGCATGAGAGTGCACCAAAGTTTTGCGGCAGATGCGGAAGACAACTCGAGCCAGGGTTAACTGTATGCCGATATTGCGCGGGCGCAGAGGAAAGTAGAAAGTCTCATCCTTCGACAAAGTCAAACAACAATGTGGTGGTGATTGTTGCAGCCGCTATTGTTTGTATCGCAGCCGTTCTGTTACTGCCGAGATTGCTTGGCGGGTATCAACCGAGTCAGTCTGTACAAGAGCCGCAGACTGTGCAAGAGCCGC
Source organism: Clostridiaceae bacterium (assembly GCA_039683525.1). GTDB lineage: Bacteria > Bacillota > Clostridia > Christensenellales > CAG-138 > UBA7703. The sequence goes on along the minus strand of JBDKRF010000323.1, from coordinate 6,405 downwards.
AGTTTGAGCAAAATCCTCCGGCTCCTAAGCAAGAAGAAGCACAAGAGGTGAAATCGCTGACCTCCTTGTGTGATGCAATCCTCCTAGATGACAATATTCGCTTTCTAGGGCTTTCATTTTCCGAAGTCGAACAAACATTGGGTGGAGTTTCGCAAGTTTTATTCGATGTTAATGGAGCAAACAGGATTATTTTTGAGCATTCTCAAGATCATCGTTTTGATTTTGGCGAACTTGTCGTTCCTACTGAATACTGGTATACCTGGACATCCGAAGATTTTTACGTAGAGTATGAGCATTGGCAATTGGACGATATGGATACATTCAGAGACGGTGACGATTGCGATTCAGTCGAGATTAGTATTGCAAATCTTTATCGCGAATGGATCAATCAACCCTCAGTCCTTACCCCATCCATGATTGAGACAAATCCTGATTTTGATCCTTCCAATCCGGAAGAGTTTCTTTCATGGGTAGAGTCGCTCAAGCAACAAGGTATGTCGCATTATTACGGAGAGTACGATGCGGAATTTGAATATAAAGGTTATGTGTTTCGATTCTATTGGCTCAACGGGGATGGAAGTTTTACAGAAAAAACGTGGTGTTCTGTTTCGCGAGCAAACGGATGATACGCGACGATGTATGTAAAAGCAATATGTAAGTATTGCTTCTACGCCAGCGTTACCGAACAAAACGGCGAGTGCATTTAGCCAGCAAATAAGCGTTGCTACAATGTTGCATGTCAATGTGGGTTTAAAAAGCACTCAAGGCCGCATACGCTGAATCAAAAAGCAAACAAAGGAAAGCAAAAAAAATGTGGAAATGTAAGACCTGCGGTTGTCAAAACCCAGATACGTGTACGGCATGTCGCATGTGCAAGGCAGCCGCGCCAAACCACTCGACACCAAACAACACAACATCAAACTTCACTAAACCTAGCTACACCGCACCAGGCTACACCGAACAAAACAGGTTCGGGCATGAGAGTGCACCAAAGTTTTGCGGCAGATGCGGAAGACAACTCGAGCCAGGGTTAACTGTATGCCGATATTGCGCGGGCGCAGAGGAAAGCAGAAAGTCTCATCCTTCGACCAAGTCAAACAACAATGTGGTGGTGATTGTTGCCGCCGCTATTGTTTGTATCGCAGCCGTTCTGTTGCTGCCGAGATTGCTTGGCGGATATCAACCAAGTCAGTCTGCACAAGAGCCGCAGACCGAACAAGAGCCACAGAACGAACAGAATCTTCCGACCGAAGCACCCGAGCAGCAACCGCGGACAGAGCAATCATCAAGAGCGAAGGAGCTCTATTATGCATATTTTGCGGAGAATTATGGATGGGACAACAAGCTAGAGGACCCTGTATATGAGAATGCGACGAACAAATATAATGTCTTTTTAGCGGACTTAACGCATGATGGTGAGGAAGAAATGCTTATCCTCGACAATACATATGGCAAGGAAATAATCAATTTAACCGTTTTTACCTGTCAGAATGACTCCGTTGTTGCGATCTATACCGCCGAGACGTACTTTGACCCGAAAGGTTGTGCGTTGGGGATATATACGAGCGAAGGGGAATCATACCTTCTCATTTGCTGCTATGGGATGCCATTTCTCTCGATGACGTATGATTATTATTATCGAGCGATGAGCTTCTTACCCAACGGTGAATCCTTTGAAATAATTCATGGGGAACTTCCTAAATTGTATTCTGAAACGGACGAGTTGCCGGAAGGCTATTATGATTTTGTTGACGAGATGGATCAGATCAAACGACAATCCTATATGTTGTTTGATCCAAGGGACTCGTATATCCGTCAATCGGATCCAGCATCGGTGCTTGGGTGAGACACGACAGGGCGGCACTTGATAGACCATTACGTAATATTGTTCCGATCGATTTTGTTACTACCGTTGAAGAAATGAAATAATTGATAAGGGGATCGTTCTATGTCTTGGTTCTCAGAAATTAAAAAAGCATCCAAATCTAGTGCGGGATGCGGTATCATGTTTGCGGCATTGTTTTTGGTTCCAGGCATACTTGCGATCACGCTTGGTGAACAGGGAATTATCTGGGGGATTTTATTCTTTGGATTAGCGGCTTTGATTGCTGCTTTGTCTGCGAAAGGTGCAAATGGTCAGAAGAGTATAGACGCGTTTCTTGCAGAAGTGGATTCTATCGGCAATCGGGACAACGTGCTGGCAGCAATCGATGCACTTACGCCACAACCGGGTTTTCAAGCGATTGATGTTCGATTCCATTCCTACTTTATTGCATATAGACAGGGTATAACAGCGCATATTTGGAAAACTGCCGACGTTGTTTGGATGCATATTCAACAAAACAATATTACCCACAAGACAAAGGCGTATGGCATAACCGTTGCCAAATCAAATTCGGTTCAATTCGAAATCAAAGTGCATTGTAAAAACCAGATACTTTTCTCGCTTCCCGTAGCGAGCGAGGAGGAAGGACAGCGGTTGTTGAGAACTATGACCAGTCTTTGTCCCTCCGCTAGAATTGGTTATCAAGAGCAAAAACAGAACAACGCGTTCCACGCGCCGCGTTCATTGTAATGTACTGGCATCTTTGATTCGGCCAACGTAACACCGGAGCGAATAATAATTCATGTTATTCGATCCCAAGGAATCGTTTATCCGCCAATCCGTTCCGGCATCCGCGCTATGGTAAGCAGCGACAAAGAGGCACTTGATGCGCTGCGACGTGATACGTTGGATCAACTTCATTTAAAACAGTGCTTTATCAACAGAACTGAAAACATAAGAAAATTCAAATTCATGTGGAGAAAACATGTGGTCTTGTAAAAAGTGTGAAACGTTAAATGAGGAAGGTAATAGCGTCTGTATGCTTTGCGGGGCACTCCGGATGACACCGGAACCCACAGCAAAGCAAGCGCAAACCGAGCCGCAGCCGGGCGCAAACTACCGCTATGCACAGCCAGCCGGAAAAAGCGCCCCCCGTACCGGAAGCGAAGAAAAGCCTCGCAATGCGGGCGGATTCAAGATTCTCGCGGTCGTACTGTTCGCGTTTTTGGCCGTTGCGGTTGGAGTGATCGTGTTTCTGATCAGCAGAGCGCCTGCGCCAACCGGCGAACTTGCGCAGGCGACTCAGCAAGATACGGCACAAACGCCCGATGACGCTGGCAAAGATGGCAAACCGATTGTGGAAGATAATTTGAGCGCGCCTCCAACGCAAACAGTCTGCGGCGACGTCACCCTGACGGTGGAATCGCACTGCCAGTATCTGGCAAACATCATCCCGACGAACGATTCGATTGACATGCCAGACGGACCAGTCCCCGAATCAATATATGAAGCGAACAATTTTTTGTTCATTGTGACTGACTGCGTTATCATCAATTTTTTGGAACCCTTGATGGGAGATCAGCCGCTAGCGGGTGCGACTGTGCAACTGACGAATCTTGACACAGGGGATATCCGGGAAGTAATCTCCGATGCCGACGGAGTATGTGCGCAAATCGACGATGTCGTACCCGGAGAGTATGTCTATTCGATTCGCTTGGAAGGATATGAGACGTACACTTCGAATCCGTTTACGGTTAGATCTGCGAGCAGCGAGTCGGAAGCAACTATGCCTATGTTTGCTGCTCTTATTGCAGAAGGAAGAATATACAGCGATAATTTTACCATTCAATTGACTGACTTAGACGGAAAGCCGATTTCCAACCGGACATTTGGTTCTATCATGATTTATACGTGTCAACAATCCGGACAACAATTACTTACGATTAGCGGGGTTTTCATTGGCGACTATGTGGATGACCAAGGCGTGATCGCATCGTCATCCAATTTCGACCAGCAAAGCCTGAATTCCTTGCTCAAAGATTCGATGGTGTTAATTGTTTTCGAGGAGCTTACAGAACGGGACGAAAACGGCACGCCAGAACAATATATCATCATCCGCGCGGAATAGTTTGTGTAGCTCGTCAGAAACTGGAATGGATAAGCTACTTCGATTCTATTATATTTGACATTCCTCAAAAGGCTTGATGCATTCCCAGTGTTTTCGGATTATGATAAGCTTTTCGTAAGAGACAGAAATGCACGCGAACGAAAAATGCCACCCCAAAGGGTGGCATTTAAGTTTCTTAGCCTCGAAATCTGAAATTACTACGATGCCTTTTACTTACTTTCACTCGGCGAAAGGCTGATCTGTTGCGCGGAGCCTTCCGCGGCGTAAGTCAGCGTCAGTTTAGAGGGATCTACCGTCGCGGGTACCTCAAAGCAGACATACCCGTGGTTGTTTCCGATGGAGAGATCGGTCGCCTTGATGCGCGGCAGTCCATGCAACTCCAGAAACGTATCGTTCTCGAGGCGCGCATAGGCGTTGCCGTCCTTATCCATTACGGAGAGATCACTCCAGAGAAATTTATCCTTACCCGGTTGGTTTTTATCGATGCTCATCAGCACCAGCAGATAGACGTTTCCATCGGAGGGTTGATCGCTGAAGCTGACCTGATTGACGTCTCCGCCGTATGCGACAAACGCTTTGGTTGAGGAGATACTGCTGGTGATTTCGCTTTCTTCCACCGTAATTTGCCAGACGAGAGAAGGATCCGGTTTTGCCTCTTTGGCGCGCGTTTTCGCCTGGGTGGCACAACCGGCGCAGAGGAAAAGAAGCGCAGTCATGAGTGCGATGAGTGTTGGGACCGATCGTTTTTTCAAGCTGAAATACCTCGTTCATGGATTAAATCAGAATAGGGAAGAGAGCCGTTACGGCGCTTGCGTACTACCCGGCTCCGGCACGGTGATCTTATACCCGGTCAGCACATGCCCCGTCTTCGCTTTTGCCGTGGTGTCGTTGCCTTCCACCACGCCGCCCGCGATGGAGAACTGGTACACACCCGGCGCGAGAGACGCGGTATCGATGCTGCCAAAGAATTGGCCGTTGAGCGCGTTTATCGCATCAAACAGATAACTGTTCGTTTCGCTTTGCAGCACGAAAACCGCCCTGGACAGCAGATAGGATTTTCCGTCGTATGTTAGTGCGCCGGAGGCGACGATGCGCCCGTTTTCGTTGACGAGCTTATCAAAGCGCACCAGCAACTTGCCTGCGAATACCTTGGGCAGTGCCATGTTTGCGGCATTGCACGTATACGACGTGCCGACGCGCTCGCCAATTCGCTCGCCCAACAGGCTGTTGAAGCTCTTCGGCGAATAAAACGTGATGCGCTTTGCCTGATAGGTTTCGCCGGAGTTGGTGTAAGGGTCTTCTCTTATGGAGACTTCGAAGACGACCTCGCCTGTGCTCGTGACCTCTACCACGCGGGAACGCGTCACGATCTCGCCCAGCACACCGTCTACAATGGCGTCGGTGCGCACGCCGTTGACACTCAGCTGTCCACCAAAGGTGATCAGCCGGTTGCCGGTAAGCGGCTCGAAGTTTGCGTCGCCAAGGAAGGTTGCGTAGCACTCCACGCCGCGCTCTTTGCCGTATTCCCAAATCTGCCGCACGGTCATGGCCTTGGGATCGATGCGATACTGCACCGCGCGGGAGTAGTTCTGCGTGGCGTCAACCGCCGTTTCCCGCGCAAAACTCTTGCTTTGCCCGTTGTCCAAGTGGAGGAGATCCAGCGTGTTCGGGTCGTGGTCCTGGTCGGTCAACAGCATCGGCTGATGCTGGCACCACTGCCACTCAAAGCCGTCGCCGACCGGTGTGAGCAGATACTGCTTGAGATAAGCGCTGTTGCCTTCATAGCCCTCGTGCGGGCCAAGAATCCACTGAAGCTGCTCGGTATCCTTGTCGATGCAGATCACCATGCTCTGCGTGGGTGACGACACGATGATGGCGTTGCCCGCATCATACGGAATCGCGGCGTTCATGTGCATCCAGTCCACGACCGGAACATGGATAATGTTGGGATGAAAGTGGTGATAGGGATCGCGCGTTTCGTCGATGATCTTTGAAAAATCATATTGACGGATCACTTCGCCGCTCGTGCGGTCGAGGAGGATGGCGACGTCCTCACGAGAACCCTTGGCAACCATGTCGACGCTGTTGGAGACGCAGAGGAGGTTGCCGTCGGCAAGCTCCACGATGTCGTGATGCACAGCGTTTGGCACCTCGTACTCGCGAAAGACCTTGCCCAGCCAGTTGAACTCCCAAAGCGAGGTCATGTTGTAGGGAATCTGCTTGTATTCATCGCCCGTGGCGAGCATGTTGCCGTTTTCCAGCTGGATCATCGAGGTGCCGTGCGCCATGTCAGCGTTGCTCAAGTAGCCGCGCACCTGCGCGTCTGCGTCGATGATGGCGCAATACGAGTGGTTGAAGCACGCCGTCATGAGCGTGAATCCGGGTTCCATTCTGGCGGGTTGGCTTGTGATCAAATCATAGATCTGAAAATCCGCAGGCAGAGGCTCGGTCG
>JBDKRF010000322.1:0-10613 GCA_039683525.1 Clostridiaceae bacterium | reverse complement strand
GAAAAGAACGTCTTCTTCCTCGAAGGAATGTGGACGCGCTTCTTCCCCGCGTTTCAGATTGCGCTGGAGTGGGTTCGTTCCGGCCGCATCGGGCAGCCGAAGCTGATCCACGCGGTGTTCGGATACGATGGCAGCGCGAACAAGCAGCAGTGGCGGTTCCGGCACGTTATGGCCGGCGGCGCGCTGCTGGATGTCGGCATCTATCCGCTCGCGCTGACGTTCGCGATGTTCGGGTCTGACCCGGTCAAAATGACATCCTCTGCTTATATTGATAATGGTGTTGATGAATACAATACGTTTACGCTGGAATATGCGGACGGACGCATTGCGATGCTGTCTGATGGAATTGGCATCAATCTCAACAACGGCGTGTTCGTCGGCGGATCGCAGGGCTCTGTTCTGCTCGGTGAAGGATGGTGGCACCCGAATCGGGCGGAGTTCATGCCGTCCGGTGAAGCAAGTGCAAACGATTCGCAAGTGCGCGACGTATTTGATCAGCCGTACCCGTCCTCCGGGTTTCAGTTTGAGGCAAGCGCCGTTCAGCAACACGTTCTGGAAGGGCGAAAGGAAGCGCCGGAGATGCCTCTGGACGAAACACTCAAGATTGCGCGCATGATGGATGCGATACGTCAAGAGTGGCCGCTCGTCTACAAAGAGGATCTGGAATAACGCTTCGCGCCAATATTCACGCGCAAAACACAAAAGCCTCCTGCCGATCTACTTGCGGCGGGAGGCTTGTTTTTTATGTTTATAGTGTTTAGAAGTGGTTCTTTTCGGTTACAGCAGCCCAAGCATCGTCTTGGCGGACTCGTACAGCTCACCCTTCTGCTCCAGCTCCATCACCTTCTGTAAGTCGGCTTTTGCCTGATCAAACTGCTTCTGATCCGCCTCGCAGACGCCGCGGTTAAAGTAGCTGTTGGAGAGCAACTCCGTTACATTCCGGTCGATCACCGTGGTAAAGTCCACGATCGCGTCCTGCATGCTGCCGTTGACCATGTTGCAGGCACCCCGGTAATAGTATGCATCGTCCATCTTCACGCCCAGATTAATCGCCTTGGTCAGAAGTCCTGCTGCCTCCGTATAGCTGCCGAGGTTGAGTTGGGAAAGCCCCATGTAGTAATAGAGCGACTCAAACGTAAAATTCTTTGATCCTTTTGCCACCGCGCGCGCGCCGTAGCCCAGCACCGCTTTGTAGTCCTTGAGTAGATAACTCGAAAGTGCGCACTGCGCGAGGCAAGCGCTCGGGTCGCTATAGCCCGCGTTCATCGCAGCAAGAAAGTCCTTGATAGAGACGCTATAGTCCCCCGCCATCATACGGGCCGTCGCGCGCTGCATGTATGCAGTTCCGCCCGAATCCGCTCCCGCGTCAATGATCGCGTCATACTGCTTGATGGCGGAATCGTATTGTTCGATTTGAACGTATGACGCGGCAAGCGTCATGCGCGTATTCCATTCCTCAGGATAGAGGCGCACATACTCGTTGAGCATGGCGCAGACTCCTTCGGTGTCCTTCTTCGCGTCAAATATCTGCGCTTTGATGAGCAATTGCTCCCCCCGGTATGTTCCGACCGAGATGTTTGTGAAGCTCTTCAGCGCGTCGTCATACGCGCCCGTAAGCGTCTCCAGCGCGCCGCACTTGAGCCAGAGTTCATCCCTGACCGAGCGCTCCGCATTGTCCGCAAGCGAAAGGCAGGCTTTGATGCTTGCCAGCGCATCGGCATACTTCGCCTGCCCGATTTGAATCGAGGCGTTGCGATAATAGTCCTGCAGCGTCTTGGGACTGGTGACCAACGTCGCAATCACGTCTCCCGCGCGGGAAACCGCGCTTTTTTGCACGTAATCCGTGGTTTCGTCCAGCACATCGGTGGAGGCGGATTGTCCGTTGTTACCGAGCTTGATCTGCACCGCGTTGGTCAGAAACAGCGAAAACGTCATCGCAAACGCAAGCAGGGCTGCGACCGCGCGCGTCCACCACGACCATCTCCATCGCCTCTTCTGTTGCGGTGCTTTTTGTTCCATGTCCCCTCCAACTTTGCCGGAGTATCCGAACGGCATTGTAAGCAATGCAACCCAATTCCGGCAACCAATCGGCAACCCCACATCGCGGGAGCGCCGATCCGGCTCAGCGTCAATTCTGCAGAAATCACTCTAGACTATATCACGCGCGCCATCGGTTCGCAACGCCATCCGGCAGAAGAAAGCGGCGCGGCTTCCACCGGAATGAAAGCCCGCCGCATACTTCTTATTTCCCGCTGGAAGGCCCGCTTTATGCGCCGCCCGTCATGCTCTCCAGATCATCCGAAAGCCAGCCGATCACCTGCGCAAGCGATATCTTTTGCGCGCGGAACGCATCGCAAACCGCGACAATCTGCTCCGGTGTCGCGCTCTGGCTCGTCAGGCCGGAAACGATAGCCGTATACTTCTCACCCCAGTGCTCGCCAAAGCGCTGGATCGCCTCGTTTACTTCCTGCACCGTGCTGCTGCTATAAATCGCTACATAGTCCGCCAGCATCGCGTCCCAGTCCGCCGGATCGACCTGCTTGCGCAGTTCGGCAAACCAGAACACCGATGAGAGCACCAGTTTGGTCTGAGGCAAGAGCGTGCCAAATGCCTTTGTAAACGCATCCTGCATGCTGCCGAGTCCATCCAACAATACCTGCGGCACGGCCAGCGCGTTTAATTGCTTCAGCGCAGCAACGAGTGTATCCAGTGAGCTTGTCGTGTTCAGCTCCGTCTTAAGGATGCCGAGCAACACCGTTTCACCGCGCTGATTCACACCCAACAGCAGATACACCATCCGCCCGCCGAGCGAGATCGCCAGAACCGTACTGACCGGGTTGAACGCCACGCGGTAGATATTTCGAATGAATACCAGACCATAAAGCGAGACGATGACGCACTTGCCGGAGACCTGAACCAGAACCGCCCTGCCCAAAGCGCCGATATCGCCGTTTGCGGTCAACTGTAGATTCCGCGCCTGAATGAATCCGCTCGACAGCGTGCCGCCGACGAAGAGGATGACCGTGTTGCCGGCGATGGTGACCGAGCCAAGGTTGCCGAGACTCGTGATCTGAATTGTTCCGCCGCGAGCCGTGAGCGCGCCGGCGTTGACAACGATTGGCGCGGATGCAGAGCCGATATCCCCGCCCGCAAGGAGCGTAACCGTGCCCGCCTGCACAAAGCCCGCCGGCATCTGGAAAATCGACCCTGTGGTACGAATCGTCGCGCTGTTCTGCGCGGCTATGACGTCCAGTGCGAGATTTCCACTGTTGGAAACGAAGATATCGTTTGCAGAAGCGCCCAGTCGGGTGACGATCAGCCACACGGGGTTCCCCTGCGTGCCGATGCTGCCGAGAATCGCGGCAAGCATTGCGGAGTTTGCCGTGATCATGGCTCCGCCAACCGGGCTTTCGTCGCAGATGTTTCCGTTTGCGGTGAGCTGCACGTCGCCGCCGCTGATGCCGCCAAGATGCAGTGTATGCGGGCTCTGAATGGCTACGATGCCGCCCAAACCTGCCTGCACAGTCACGATTCCGCCCGCGTCAACGCTCAGCGGCGAGGATGGCGTGCCCGCGTCCGTTCCGGTGATGAGCGTGAGCGTTCCGCCGGTGTGAATCGTTGCGCGCTGCTCGCCGATGGTTCCGTCTGCCGCGTAGTCCGCGCCAAAGGAATCCAGCGTCACGCCCGGCTGAACCGCCAACAGGTTGCTCAGTTTACTCTGCGCTTGCGATTGTGCATCTTCCGCTGCCAGAACCGCTGCGCGCAGTTCATCCAGCGTGGACAATGCTGTCTGCTCTGCCAAGAGCACGTTGAGCGCCGCGTGCTTTTCATCCCGCACCGACTGCGCCGCGAGATACGCCGCGAGCGCATCCGCAACCGGCTTGTCCTCATCCGACCCGGCGAGTCGCGCATCGATCCAAGCCTGATAGGCTAGTTGCAGCGCGGTCTCGGCATCTTCAGATTCGGAAGTTGCCGCCGTAATTGCGTCTGTCAGGGACTTCGCCGCGGCAAGCGCGAGATTCGCCGCAAGCAGCGCTTCATTCGCGCGGTCCAGTTCCGCCTGCGCGTCGTTGACTGCGTCATGCGCGGCCTTATTCGTCAGCTTGCCGTCGAGGGTTGCGCGCGCGGTGAGCGTTGCGTTGACCGCCTCCGAAAGGGTCGTAAAGCCGTTCTGGCTGAGGAGTGCGTTCAGCGCGATCTGCGCCGCGTCTCTCGCCGCAAGCGCGGTGTTGAGCATGGCTTGCGCCTGCGTTCTGCTGATTCCGCCCGCCGCCATGATGACAGCGCGCGCGTTTGCCTTCTCCTCTGCCGTTGCGCCGTAGCGTACGAGCGTGTTGTATGCATCCAGCACGGCCTGCGCCGCATCCGCATCCGCCTGCGCTTTTGCCGCCGCATCCGAGAGCGCCGTTGCGTGATCAGAAACATCCTTTGCGGTAAGATACGCCGTCAGCGCGGCAAACGCGTCCTTAGCGGCTTGCAGGGTCTTCTGCGATTGTTGCATGCGTGCGAGATTGTCCGCGCTCGCGTCGAGGCCGTAGGCGGCCTTTGCGGCGAGGAGCGCCTGCTCTGCCGCAAGTACCGCATCCGCAATCGCCAGCGACTCATCGGTCGCGTTCTCGTCTTCATAGATCGCTTTGAGTGCCGTTGCGAGGTTCAAGGCCAGCGTCGCGTTGGCCAGCACCGTTGTCGCAGCAAGTTTGTCCGCGTCGGAGGCAAGCGGGTCAGCGAGCACATCACTCGCGCCGTTGATCGCCGTCTGCGCAGAGAGAATATCCTTCGCGGCATTCAGCACGCCCTGTGCCAGCCGCAGCGCCGCCGAAGAATCCAGCGCGGCAGAACGTAGGAATCCGCGTGAACTGTCGTATGCGCTCTGGGCTGCCTGTAGTGCTTCCTCGGCGTCGTTGACCGCAACCTGCGCTTTGAGCAGCGCTTGCTCGCGGGCGAGTTTCGCCTGTGCCGCCGCATAGATCAGCGCTTTGTGTGCGGCATCGGCGGTTGTGATCTGTGCTGCTGCATCCGCAAGCGCGTTTTGCGTGTTCTCCACTGTTGTCTTGGCAAGCAGATATGCCGTATTTACCGTATCATAGCTACTCTGCGCCTGCGCTTCGCTGCGGGTTGCATCGTCCAGCGCTTGTTTTGCCGTGAGGATCGCCTGCGGAGTTGCCGTAGGATCGATCAAGAGCGCATTGTAGGCTGCTTGAGCGTCGCGCTGCGCGTCCTTCGCGTTGGTGAGCGCGGCGTCCGCGCTGGTCCGGCTGGTTTCTGCCGCATCTCGCGCGGCAATCTGGCCGGGAAGCATTGCGTTCTGGCGCAGGATAAATTGATTCAGTGCGTCGGTGAGCGCTTGAGCTGCATCAAAAGCGGCCTTTGCCGCGTCTGCCGCTCTCTGCGCCTCCGTGACACGACGGATGATCGCGTTGAGCGCACTGCCGATATTTGCGTCATAGAGCCCGCCGGATACTTTGAGCACCGCGTTTCCGCGCGCATCCAGCCGCTCGAGATACACGTCGCCATCCGGCTCCGTCACGTAGACGTTACCGCCGGAAAGCGAGAGCGTGCCCGCGCCGGAGCGGTTTGCGTCCACCACGAACGGCGTCGCAAGAGTGCCGATGTCGCCATTCGCTTCGATGGAAACACCGTATGCCGCGTAGACGAAGCCCGCAAGTGTCGCGCCACCATGGCTGACGATCTTCGCCGCCCCGCCGGAGGTCAGCGCAATGCTGCCGCTGGCGCTATCGAGGTCGAGCGTCAGATCGCCGGAAGAATTCAAGTAGACGCCACCCATGCTCTGCGCAAGCACGTCTTCTTTTGCGTCAATCAACAGCGGCGCATCTTTGGACGTTCCAATGGAGCCGTTTGTCGAAACGAGGCGGATGCCGCCGGAAGCAGAGACGTTATTGTCTCCCGCTGTGCGCTGGCTGCCGTCGCGCTGATCCGAAATCGTATCCGGCGACGTAAGTGAAACATCTCCGTTTGCGCGGATCACGCCGAGGCCGAGCGCGCCGGACTGCTCTTCGACGAACACGCCACCGCCAGTCGCGCTTGCGTTGAATGCCGTGCTCGCGAGGTCGTTTGTAATCCTGAGCCAATCGTAACGTACCGCCGCGCGCAGCGCCCAGCCAAGCACCGGTTTACCCTGCGCGTCGAGCTTGGGCGACCCATCCGCATTGGTCAGCGGGATTTGCGTAAACTCGTACACAAGCCCCGTCATACCAAACGGCACGATCACCGGCGGCACGATGGTGCCCGCGCCTGCGGGATCAAAGCGTGTTCCAAACGCTGTTCCAAACGCCGTCAAACCGGATTTGTAGATCTCCTCGTCGACGTTGAGCAGCAACTCCGGCTGATTCGTGCGCTGGTTGATATGGATGGGCAGGCTCGCGGTACCAACGCTGCCGGAAGCGTTCAGCGTGATGTCCCAGCCGGTGACAAGATGATCTGCGTCAGCGCCAAATATGCTGCCGGAGAGCGCATCGAGCTGCACATCACCGCGCACCGAGCAGATGGTACCGATGGTCAAATCTCCCGTATCCTGCGAAATCGTGATGTCGCCTTCGTTGTTGACGAACGCGCTTCCCATGCTCCTTCCAACATTGAGGTGGAATGCGCGCGCCGCCGTATCCAAATAGGTATCCGCGGGCCTCGTGCTTGCCTGCATCGCGCACTGGTAGAGGGTTGTCACATCAGCACTGGTGAGTAGCGTGCCGAGCAGCTCACCCAGTGAGAGAATTAATTGCTGATTCAGAAGCACCGTAAGCATCGTCTTAGCACTTTCGCCATCGATCACATAGGCCGTGGGATTTGCCGTCTGCTTTTGCAGCAGCGCCGTGCTGACCGCGTTAAGCAGCTCGCCATCCGTACGAATGGTGGGCGTCGTGCCCGTCATCGCCGTGTAGAGCGACTTGCCGAGGGTGTTGCCAAAGAGCGTGATGAGCATAGCTGCATTGACGCTGCCGGAAGCACCGCTGTGCACCAGCGACCAGAGCGCGGTTGCGTCGAGATTGTCGAGATATTCTCTGCTTGCTGCGCGTTGGGAGACCCAGGCTGCAAGCTCTTCTGCTGTATTCGCGCCCAGCAGGATCTGGAAGAACTGCTCGTCGCTATAGCGCAGATACACACCCTTGAGGTAGACGCTGTCCGCCGCGCTGCCGTTCCAGCCGCCGAACACGGCGTAATCCGGATAGGTGGCGAGCGGCAGGTCTACCGCGTTGATGAAGTAGCTCTTGACCGATTCGATCCGAACCGTGATTTCGGCGGGGATGTCGATCCAGAGGTGACAATCAGCAGAACCGATGTCTCCGTTTGCCGCGCCGAGCGTCAGCGACGCCGTGGCGGGGGTATCATCCTTGGCAAACTGGATCAGCGGGTTCCCGCTTGCGCCATCGATCAGGCCGATTCCTTTATAGGAGACCAGCGAAACTTTGCTGTCCTCCGCCTGTACCAGATGGAGGAGAATGCCGCCATCCGTACTCTGAAGGCGCAGTGTTGCGTTGTGCGCCTCCACAAGCGGAATCTTGATATCATCATAGACCGCGGCGTTCCATGTGCCGTCCTTGACATACAGGCCGTTCATCGTAAGCCCTCCGGTCTTGCCGTAGAGCGTCGCGCTGCCGCCGATGAGTTCGGCTGTACCGAGGTCGATAGCGCCGTAGATGTTCGCGTAGAGATCGCTGTTTTCGATCTTCCAGGAGTCAGAGGTGAGGTCGCCCGCTGTACTGGTCAGTCGCGCGATGCTTCCGCCCGTGAGCGTCAGCGCATCCAACGCGATATCGTCGTAGACCAGCGCGGTGATTTCGCTGTTGCTGATCGTCCACATATCGGAATCCAAGCCGCCCGCAGCGCTCGTGAGCCTCGCGTCGCTGCCGTTTGTCAGCGTGGCGTCGTCCAGCGCGATATCACCGTGCACCGTTGCGGTCACGTTGCTGTCGTCCACATCCCAGCTTTCCGAGGTAAGCCCGCCGGAACTGCTGGTCAGGCTGACGATGCTGCCGTTTGTGATCGTAACATCGTCCAGCGCGATAGTGCCGTGTACCGTTGCGGTCACGTTGCTGTCGTCCACATTCCAGGTTTCCGAGGTAAGCCCGCCGGAGGTGCTGGTTATATCGACGGTGCTGCCATCATCGGCGGTAAGCGCATCAATGCCGATGTCTCCCTGCGCGGTCAGCGTCGCGGTACTGTGAAGCACCTTTTCGCTCTCAAGTGTGGCATCCTGCGCGGGATCATAATGCACGATGAGCGTGTTGATCTGGATGGCGCCGCTGATAAGCGGGTCGCTTCCGTTACTATGCGCATCCAGAATCAGATTTCCGGCGATTACCTCGATGCGGTTGCCGAGGATGTCTCCGTTTTCCGTTTCTACGTTATAGGTTGCGCCATTGATGATGCGCGTGTTCTCCTCAAGCGTAATGCTGCCTTCCGCCGCCGGTACGAAGAGATACATGCTGCTCGAAATCAGCCCGCGATCGCCCGAGATATCCAGCACCATGACCTTGTGCCCGGCGGATACATCCAGCATCTCGCTCGGGGAACCGACGGTTCCGGTCGTGCGCAGGTAGAACTCGATGTCTTCTCCCGCGCGGATATTCAGCGCGTCGCCGTTGCCGTCGAGCATGCTGCCCGCGGTGTCGTGCATGGTGATGACACCACTGCCGAGCGTTGCTTCGATGAGCCCCAGCAGATACTGCACGCCGTTGCACGATACGATATGCATGGTCAGGGCATCTGCCGAAGCGGGTTCAATCGTTCCGTCGGAATGCACCTTCGTGCCGTTCGGCAGCTGAATCATGACGCTTTCCTGCAACCAGAGGTTCTTCTCCGCACTCCAGACAAAGACGCGCTCGACGACGGTCGTGGTGTTGTCCGCGTGCGTAATCGTGTCGCGCACGGTGCGGACTAGGTTCGTGACCGTACCGATGATGGTCACGCCGTCGCCGCCGATCAGGTTGGTGGTGCGGCTCTTATCCTCGCTGGTGTGGGAAATGCTGCCGGAACCGACCGCGCTCCAGGCGGTGCCGCTATAGAGATAATAGCGTCCAAGAACATCCGTCGCCAGCACGTCAGTCAGGCGTTCCAGCCAGACCTGCTTCTTGGTGGTCATCTCAAACGCGACGTTGCTGTTAGAAACTGCCTTGTAGGCATAATAGATCGCGTCGAACGCGGAGCCCGTGATATCCGGCAGGTTCGCGATGGTAGCGTGATACAGCAGGTTGCCGCTGATGAGCTGGAAGACGTTTCCGTCCGTATCCGTATAGACACCGTTGACCACGGAATAGAGCCACTGCAGCGCTTCCGCACCCGTGAGGTCTTCCACGTTTGTCAGCGTACCAAGATAGACCAGATCATCGCCAGTGATTTGGTAGACATTGCCGTTCGAATCGGTATAGAGATCCGAATCGTTGATTTCATAGACGAGCCGCAGCGCATCTGCAAGCGTACCGGAGTAGTCGTATTCTCCTGTCGGCAGCCCCGAAACGGAATCCAGTATCGGCGTCACCGCAAATTGCCTGCCAAGCGCAGTCCATCCGGTGTAATTCGCAAGCAACCAGCTCTTCGTGCCCGCGCCGGTGATGATCAGCGGCGTAACACCCTCGCGCTCACCTGTGTAGACCAGCGCGCTTCCGTCCGATTTGAGCTGATAGACATAGCCATCCGGGTTGACATAGCGCGGGGAGCTTGCCGTCACGCCGTAGATGAGCCGCATTGCGTCGGTAGCCGTCTCCTCGGCTTTGGTGTAGGTCTTCTCCGTTCCATCCTGCACATAGAGCCGATCCGCAGTGCCCGTAATCTGAGCCGTAAGGTCGCTGATGATGTATTTGCCCGTTACAAATGTATCGTCGAGCCAGTAAATCTTGTTGATGTACTGGAACTGTGTATCCGATATCATCAGGTACAGGTGTCCCTGCGCGTCGCGATACAGATTGGGCGCTTCGCCCGGAATCATGACGTGCACCAGATCAGTGTCGCTGTCCAAATCCGGCAGGCTCAGCGGCGTATCCGAATAATTCAGAACGTAGTAGCTCTCCGAGCCGGAGGTAACCTGCTCGAGGGTATAGCGGTTTCCGTCTTCGTCGGAATAGTATCCGCCATCCGCCGTGAAGAAGAATGCCGCGACATCCGCATTGGTTAATAGTCCCGCATCGAGGTAGATGGTCTTGTCTCCGCTCTTGTAGCCAACCACCATGCCCTTAAGGGTGATGAGCGCATCCGCCGCCGTGAGATCCGCGAGCGTGGCAGGCGTATGATCGTAGACGAGGTCGCCGTTATCGAGGCGGTAGATGCTGCCGTTGGGGTGCGTATAGTACCATTCACCGTCGGTATCCTGCGTGAGCGAATAACGAATGCGAATCGCCTCTTCCGCGGTCAACGTCGCGTCAAAGGTATAGGTGACGCCGTTGCGGACATAGTAGAATCCGTCCGCATGGGACAGCAGCCACTCCACCGCGCTCTCGCCCGTGATCACCGGCACGGTTTCACCCGCCTGTGTGCGGACGATCTGGCCGCCCACGAAGCTATAGACGTTCCCATCGGCGTCTTTAAACGTTCCAACGCCGAGGAGTTTGAAGATCTTCAGCGCGTTTTCGGCGGAGACTGCCACGCCGTTATGCGTGTAACCA
>JBDKRF010000321.1:0-9044 GCA_039683525.1 Clostridiaceae bacterium | reverse complement strand
ACCAGAATCGTTGCCGGGAACATAACGATGATCTGTTGCAGAGCGTAGAGAATCAGTTTCCAAAATGGCGGTGTTTCGTCCGGTAGGTATCCTATGGTCTTTGGTTCTACGGGTTCCTTTGACATGTGTGAATTACCTCCTACTCATTTTGTGTTGCTGGGGTTTGTTATGCGTGATTCGTATGCTGACGCAATCTGTCTTTAACAAATGGTATGCTCCTGTCGTTCCAGATTTCAGTTTTTCTGCCGGACGGCATTCCCATGCTTCACAGTACGGGCAGAATTCCTTTTATGGAACTACAAGGAGTGCAGGGCCTGCACCATTGCTTTGGGGTGTTCGCGCAGCTTGCGAATCTTTTATCTCCTCTTTACCCTGTTGTGTCCGTCCATCCGCACCCAATCCCAAGCGGGAGCGGCTGAAAAACACTGACGGGAGGAGATGCTTTTATGCCATCGTCGCTCCTGTTTTCGTCTCCCCTCCATTCGATATTCGCGAATTTTCGCGAATAGAGCGGCTTTTCGGGTAAACAAAACAGGAACCTGTGCGATTACATGAAACTTGCAATCGCAGGTAGTTCACGATGTTATCAAGGTGCTGTTGTGTTGCTGGTCCCTGATTCCGGTATGCAATCCAAAGGCCGTCCGTTTCTTCTGGCTATATTATATGATCCAGCTTCGCGAATCAAGAACTTTTTCGTGCAATTCTATTCTGTTGTATGTACATGTTGTGCGGTCATTGAGCTTGATCGATTTCAAACGCGCGGGTAGAAGCGGTATCGCCTGTATGACATGAAACAGTGGAAACAAGATAAAGTTTTAACGGATTTTTCTGAATTCCGGCAAAGTCAGGGACGCGCGCGGCGTCCCCGGCTTTACCGCGTTTTAGTTATTATACCTCATCAAACCCGTCGAATGCAACGACGCGGGAGATGCAGCTTTCGCCGTCCTTCAGCCTCCACGGGAAGATGCCGATGACGCAGCGTTTGTTGGAGAGCTTCTCAATCTCGCCGCCGAGGCACTCCGCATGAATCGCCTCATACGGCTGGCAGAAGAGCTCGATGTGCATCGCCTGATAGTGATCCGGCCACGGATAGACCTCTTCAAGCGTCTTGCCGTATTTCTTTTGGAAGATGGCGTCGCACTTCTTGGCCTCCATGGGTTCCCACTCGCGAATCTTCGTGTTCATCGGGTGATCCGCGCTGCCGCAGTCCACACCGATCCAGCTGAGTTTCTTATCGCGCACCCACTGGATGAAGTCCAGTGAGGGTCCCGGATGGCGCAGCATATAGCGGCGCTCGTCAGCCTTCGGGCTGTCCCAGCCGTAGATGTGGTAGCCGGTGTTGATGATCAGCACATCGCCTTCTTTGACGGTGACGCGCTTTTCGATATCCTGCGGCGTATAGATGCCGAAGTCTTCCGCCTGATCGCTTAAGTCGACCACCACGCCGGGACGGCACAGGCGGGTCAGCTCAAGAGACGCGATGTCGCGGCCTGCGGTGTCAAAGTGCAGCGGGCCGTCGAGGTGGGTGCCGACGTGATTCGAGTGCGTCAGCAGCTGTCCGTTTGCACCGTTGGGTGTGAGGCGCTTGAAAAACTTCATTGTCAGCGGCTCATACGTCGGCCATGCGGGCGTGTTGATGCCAATCGGAATCGTGAGGTCATACATCTTGATATCAGACCATTTGCTCATGTTGATAGCCTCCTAAATCATATTGATCAGTTCTATATGGGATGTTCCCTTTCGGAAACGAGTTTCTGATTTTATGCCCAGGCTTCGGCGCACGCCGCAATCGCCTGCTTGAAGCAGTCTTCCGGCGGGTAGACGATGCCCGCGCCGACCTGCCCCACGCCGGGGTTCTTGTGCGCGATGCCCGTGTTGATCACGGGACGAATGCCGGTCTCCATCACCTTACGAATGTCGATGCCGGTCGGGTTTCCGCGGAAATCCAACGCGGGAATCTTGTACGACCTGCCCTCGCCAACGGTGATCTCATACATGCGCGTGGAGTAATTGATCGAGTCGCTGACCTGACCTCCCACAAACTGCACGATGGCGGGTGCCGCCGCCATGCAAAAGCCGCCAATGCCGGCAGTCTCCGTGATACAGCTATCCCCCATGTCTCGCGCGGCGTCCGCCTCGCTGTAACCCGGGAAATAGAGCCCCTTGACCATCTCCGCCTCCGCCGCAAACCATCGGTTCTTGCCGAGGCCCGCGATGCGGATGCCGAAATCGGTTCCGTTACGGCTCATGGTCGCAACCACCGTGCAATACGGAATATCGAAGATCGGGTCCATCGTGCATTTCATCGCAGGCATGGAGATGTTGAGGAACGTGTGGTTGTTGCCGTTGATGAAGTTGAACGCCGCAACCTTCTCGGCAAGCGGACGGTCGCAGTTCATGATGGCGGGTACGAGCTCACGCAGCAGCAGTGAGGTTCCCGCTTCGTTGCGGTTGTGTCCCTCGTCGCCCATCTGGAGGAGCTTTGAGACCAGCACCTTAATGTCGATTTCGCCCTTGATCGCCAGCGCTTCCTTGAGTACGGGATAGAGCTTTTGCTCCATCCAGCGAAGGCGCGTGAGCACCTCATCGTCATACGCGCCGAAGCGCAATACCTTGCCTAAGCCTTCGTTGATCGTGCAGTATGCGCGGTTGCCGAAGGTCTTGTTTTCGAGAATCCAGACCGGCATGCTGTAGGTGACCACGCCCGCCATGGGGCCAACCGCGTCGTGCATGTGGCACGGGTCAAACGTGATCTCACCGCTTGCCGCGAGCGCTTCCGCCTCTTGCGCGTCCTTTGCGAGGCCTTCATAGATGAGTCCGCCCAAGACCGCGCCGCGCTGCGGGCCGCTCATGCGCGCCCACGTAACCGGAGGGCCCGCGTGGAGAATCGTTCGCTTCGTCATGCCGGGGATGACGTCTCCCGCGATGCCAAGGCCGATGATCGTCGGCTGGGCGGCGAGGATGCGCTCCAGCGCTTCCTTGTTCGCGGCGTCAATCTTCGCCGCCAATTCGGGTTTTTTGAGCTTTCTCAGGTTCGCGGCGGCTGCCTTATCCCCACCTGCGACGGGTTTCCAGTCTACATGCACCGCGTCCACCTTCTGACTCGCGAGATCGTCATAAAACGACTCGATGCCGAAGTTCACCACATGCAGCTTCTGCTCAAATAATTCGTTCAGTTTCGACATATCAACCCTCCTGACGCAGATTTGCGAGAATGCGGGAGACAAAACGCGTCGCCTGCGCGTTGCTCGGCAGCACGACCGCGCCCGCCTCTGTAAGCTGCTGTTGCGTGCGGCTCAGACTCTGCGGGTCGCCTTCGGTTCCGCACACCGCGCACACGCAGCAAAGAGACCTACCCGCGCGCGCGGCTTCATCTTTCGCCGTCTTGATCGCGGTGGAGAGGTCTTCCGCCGGATTCGGATGCGAGCCAAAGCCGATCACGCAGTCCGCCATGATCACCGCGCACGATGGGTCTTTGCCGTCGGTCATCACGCGCTCAGCGCGCAAACTCGGGTCGATCATGGGATGCGGACGGCCTACCGTAAACGCGTCATCGCCAAAGTCGAGAAACGTGTGTTCGCGGCTCTTGCCGCCCTTGGGGTCTTCCAGCGCGTCCTCCGCGTTGAGCGGAATGTTGCTGTAGATATGCCCTAGCGAGCCGATCATGAGCTTCATAGCCTCGTCGCAGAGCGTGCCGCCGGTATAGAACCCGCGCACGTTCTGTTGACCACTTGCCATCTTGTCCGCGATCTCTTTTGCCATCGCCTCGGCCTTCGCTTCGCCCATGGAGAATCCGGCGTAGTCCGCGGGCGTTTCCCCGCGGCTTAATGCAACAGCCTTGTGCGCCGCGTCTTCGAGCGAGACGGCGGCGGTCAGACCGTATGATTCGATCTCTTTTCGGTCTCCGCCGATGAAGCAGACGACCACGGGCTTGCCCGTCTTTGCCGCGAGCGCAAGCATCTCGCTTGCGATCTCTTTTGCCGGAGGCTTGCTGATCAGCGTAATCACCTTCGTCTTGGAGTCGTTCTTGAGCGCATCAAGGCCGAGTTTCATCATCAACCCGCCGATGTCCTTTTTGAGGTCGCGTCCGCCGGTGCCGATCACCTGGCTAACTCCCTCACCGAGCTGGTCGATGATGCTCGAAACTTCCTGCGTGCCGGTGCCGCTTGCCGCGACGATGCCGATATCTCCACTCTTCACCACGTTTGCAAACGCGAGCGGCACATGGTTGATGATCGCGGTTCCGCAGTCCGGCCCCATCACCAATAGCTCGTGTTCATACGCGTAGGTCTTGAGCGCTTTTTCCTCTTCGATGGTCACGTTGTCCGAAAACAGCATGACGTTGATGCCGTGATCCAGGCAGCTCTGGGCGACGTCCGCCGCGTGCCTGCCAGGCACGGAGATGATCGCCATATTGAGATCGGGGTCGATCTTGAGCGCGCCCTCCAGCGTCGGCGGGGCGTAAGCCGCGCCTTTACTCTCGGCTTTCTTGTTGAGCAACTCCTCCGTCTTCTTCAGCACGGCGGCGAAGGCTTCCTCGCCCGCGCAGGAGACCGCGACAAAGAAATCGTTTGCGCCGACCGCGCTGTCCAGCTCCGGCGTTGCCACGCCGATGTTGTGCGCGATTTCTTTGTTTAAATCGGAACCCATTCCGACGAGCGCTTCCGTGACACCCTCTAGCTTCTTGAGTTCTTTCGAGATGAGCATGAGGGTGACGGAGTCGTAATATGCATTTTTTCGAATTTCCAGCTTGATCATACTTCGTTTCCTCCGATATGCTGCCGCAGCGCGAGCGCCGTTCCTGTGAGCAAGTCCGCGCCGGATGTGGAGCCAATGGCAAGCACGCGCGCGATGGCGCGATCCGCAGATTCGAGTTCGATACAGGGTAAGGATGAAGAGAACAGATCGCAGATTGCGAGATTGGCGAGCGCCATTCCGCTCTGCAGTAAAAACGATCCGCTGATGCGGTTGGTCTTGTTAGCTGCTGCCTGCGCCAAGTCTAGGATGTGTGCTTTCGCGTCAAACCGCTCGTTTGCGCGAAAAAGCAGATGAAGTGTCGTAAAGTATCCGCAGAGCAGGTCGTCCGAGGATGGGGTCAACCCCATGCCGCAGCCTGCGCAGTTTGCGGCAGCCTGCGTCGCCTCGTCAAACGCCTCCCGCGAAATCGCGGAAAAGAGCTGTTCCAGCCTCGGCGAGAGAAATCGCGTAAAGACGTTGCCTTCCGCGCCTGTGACGAGCGCGGCAAGGCTCATCTCTGCGTCTACGCCGCTGAGCGCTTTAGAAATCCGCTTCTCAAGAAGCGCCAGCGCTACAAGATGATTGCCTAACGCAATCGAATCTACGCTAAGGTCGGCTCGCGCTGCGCGCGAGAGATCGACCTCGACTCCCGCCTCGGGAATGGATAACATCCCGTTTTGTAAATACGCCGCCATGCCCGCGCGGACACCCGCTTGGGCAAACGAGTTATTCGTCCGCACGGACACGGCATATGGCGTTAGGGCCTTTGTTTCCGCAATCAGCCCGATCAGGCAATCTTCACCTAGCTCCAGATTCACCGCGTGATCGAACACGGAATGTACCGTGCCGGAGCGCTGTGAGCCCTGCGAGAGTGTGAAGAGTCGCTGACAAACGGCTGTTGCTTGCATGCGCGTGTTACGGCTTCACGAAGATGAAGCCATATTCCTCGCAATCGATGCTTTCCTTATACAGAATGCGGCGCGTGCGCACGACGCCGACGGTGGAGACAAGCTCCATGCCGCTCTCGATGCCGTCGTCAAAGCCGATCTGCCCTGTCACGCGGACGCCGTTGTCAAACTCGACCACGCCGAAATGGAGCCACGGTTGCATGTATCCTTCGGGCAGGGTATAAACCCGCGTCCAAGTGAGGAGCTTACATTTGCCGCCAAGCGGAACCTCTTCAAAGTCGCGCCCGTCGCAGTCCGGATTCTGGCAGACGACGTAGCGGGGATGGTGCAGCTTGCCGCATTTTTTGCATTTGTAGGCGTACATCTGTTCCATATTCTTTCCCTCCCTACTTTGTCGTCAGAATCGTGGCGACGACATTGTTGCCAAACCCGCCGAAGTTGACGGCGAGTCCGGTCTTTGCGCCCTCGACCTGACGGCCTTCCGCTTCACCGCGGAGCTGACGCACGAGCTCGACGATCTGCGAGACACCCGTCGCACCCAGTGGATGGCCTTTCGCCTTCAAGCCGCCGGATGTATTGATCGGCATCTTTCCGCCGATCTTCGTGTCCCCGTTGCGCGCCGCAATGTGTCCCTGTCCGCGCGGGAAGAGGCCGACTTCTTCGCTCTCCTCGATTTCGAGGATCTGGAAGGCGTCGTGCAGCTCCGCAACGTCGATGTCCTCAGGTCCCATACCGGCCATCTTATAGGCCTTCTGGGCGCTGAGGCGAACGGCCAACAGGTCGCTGGGGTTTTCGCGGTTGGCGACCACGTGCGTATCCGTCGCGGAAGCGATGCCCGCCACGCGGACAAACGGCTTCTTGCCAAAGCCCAGCTCGTCCTGCTTGTCTTTTCCTACCAGCAGTACGGCGGCGGCGCCGTCCGAAACGGGGCACATATCAAACTGCCGCAGCGGATCCGCGACGATTGGGTTTGTTGCGTTGATGTACAAGGGATTCGTAATGCGCTCCAGCACCACCGGACGCTGAATATGCGCCACGGGGTTATGGCAGGCGTTGTCGTGGTTTTTCACGGAGACAATCGAGAGGTCTTTGCTCTCTACGCCGAAGCGCTCCATGCAAAGCCGCGTGAACATACCCGCAAACGACGGCAGCGTTAGTCCGTACTTATACTCTGCGGTGGGATGCAGCATGGTAGCGACAAAGTCGGTGCCTTCCCAGCCGGTGACTTCTCGCATCGCCTCGCCGCCGATGACCAGCACGCAGTCGCACATACCGGAAGCGATCGCCATCACGCCGAGCTTCACGGCGGAAGCGCCGGAAGCAGGCCCGTTTTCGATGGTCTCCGCCATCGCAGGGCGGATGTTCAGCGAATCGACCACCGCGCTGGCGGCTCCAGACACACGATTGACCATGCCCGCGCCCATGGAGGCGACAAACACCTGATCGATCACGTTTCGTTTGCCGGTCTTGGCTCCTGCGTCGTCCATGGCGAGCAGCGCCGCTTCACAGAGCATATCGAGGAACGAGCCGTTCGTCTTTCCAAACTTGGTGTGGCCGACGCCAACGATTCCTACCTGTCTCATTGCCATTTTCCTTTCTCCTTCACGTAGCACGCGGCGCGCGTTTACGCGCCTCGCGCAAGCCTGCTTGACGCGTCAGACGCTGATCTTGGCGGGCATATGCACCACTTTGTTGGCCTCAATGACATCCTCAAACGCGGGACGAATGCCGACGTTCTTGTTTGCCTTGTGCTTTTCCCAAAGCGTGCGGGTGAGAACAAAGGTCGGCACGCCGCCGAGTTCGTGCGGGCTCTGCGGGCGAGATTCGAGCTCATACTCGATCATCCAGCGCTTAAAGCCGTTGGGGCTCTCGGCAACGATCCAGACTTCATCCTGATTCATAAAGTCAAAGTGATATTCCATCTTGGCGGCAAAGAGCTGTGCGCCGACGCGGGCGCCGCGCTTGAGGGTCATGGTGTGGTAGCTCATGCCGATTTTTTCGTTGACCATGCGGCCGTTGACGATGCCGGCGATCTCGCCGTCGATCGCGCCGATGAGCAGGTATTCATCCTGCACGCGATAGCGCAGCATGCCAAGAAGTTCGGCAACAATGCGTGCGGAAACGATGTCGTAAAAATCCTTCTGGTGGTCTAAGAGCACCTTGATGCCTTCGATGACCATCTCGGTCTCTTCGCGCGTCGCGGTACGAACCAGCATGTCCTCGCCAGTGGTCAGCGGAATCACTTTCGCCTCATACGGCTTGAGCCCGATCGTCGGCGGACGCAGCTTCGCTTCCATTTCATCGACAAGAATGTCATACTTACCCATATGTTTTGCCTCCTTCATGATAGTAAAGAAATGTGATAGGAATTTTTGACAGGAAATACAAGATCATTTTAACGTTACGATGAAGTCTTGTCCAGTATTTCTTGCAAATATATCTTTATTGCACATTTCTTCGACTCTCTCGCGTCTTCGGCGCGAATTTCCGCAAAATCCCCATGTAGTGCAGCGTATACCAATCGATTTATCACCGTTTTTAGCCGTTTCTGCTTCTCATCTCAAGAATCTTCGGCTGCAAATCTTGTTTCGCGATAGGGCTGCCATGCTGTATTTCCCCAATTATTCCAATTATATCGAACACCATGTTGATTTATTATGCAGGATGTAATTGTATTTGTTTCATTTTCGGCCGGAGCGAGAAATTTTTAATCGACCAAATTGTGTTTTCCGCATGCGCGTAGTATACTGTATGAAAATAATGGGGCAGAATATTGTTTTCGATGATTCCCCATGAAATTGCGCTATCCTGCGCGTAAAAAATCGTTCCAACACCGGCATCCGCTCAACGGCGCGCGGCTTGCCTGGTTGAATCAGAAAAGAGGGTATATTTCATTATGGAAAGCAAAATTCGTCGTATTGGAGTACTCACGAGCGGCGGCGACGCGCCCGGCATGAACGCAGCCATTCGCGCGGTGGTGCGCACCTGTGTGCTGCACGATGTCATCCCCATCGGTATCCACCGCGGTTATAACGGCCTGATCCATTCGGACGTGGTCGAGCTGGACGCGCGCGCGGTCAACGGCATCACTTCGCGCGGCGGCACGATTCTATACACCGCCCGCAGCGAAGAATTCCGCACCGACGAAGGTGTTCAGCGCGCGGCGGAAAATTGCAAATACCTCGGTATCGACGGCGTGATCGCCATCGGCGGAGACGGTACCTTCCGCGGCGCACGGGAGCTCTCCAAATATGGCATCAACACCATTGGCATCCCCGGCACCATCGACAACGACATCGCCTGCTCGCATTATTCCATCGGCTTTGATACCGCGGCTAACACCGCAATCGACGCCATCGACAAGCTCGCGGACACCATGCAGAGCCATCAGCGCACCAG
>JBDKRF010000320.1:0-1723 GCA_039683525.1 Clostridiaceae bacterium | reverse complement strand
TCAAAAAGGCACTCTGTACGGACAGCCTCCCGATCACAGAACACCCTGATCGAATCGAGTTCGGCTGGTTCCACCCTACTGACGATCAAGCTGAGATCGCCGCCTACTACCAACTAGTACACGGTCTTTGCGAGCTGTCGTGCGCACAAAAGCGCGTGAGCGCGACGGAACAGGAAGCCGAAAACGAAAAATACGCCTTCCGCTGCTTTCTGCTCCGGCTTGGATTTATCGGTTCGGAGTACAAGGAAGCGCGGAAGATCCTGCTGAAGAACCTTTCCGGCAACGCGGCATTTCGCACAGCACGGGACGCGGGTGACGATGAATGACCATTCATCCAGAGATGCTAAAACAGCTCAAAAAGTATTTCAAATCCGGCACTCGGGTGATGTTGATTCGAATGAGCGATCCTTACACCAACCTGCGACTGGGTGATCGAGGGACGGTTACCCTAGTCGACGATATCGGAACGATTCATGTGAATTGGGATCGCGGCAGTACGCTCGGGGTGGTGTTCGGCGAAGATGAGTGCTTGAGGATTGAGGAAAATGAGTAATCGAGTATTTGCCGCATTCGGCGTCGGTCTGAATCGCGGCGAAATGGCAAAGCATTGCCCGACCGCAAAGCTGCTCGGCACGACAGAGTTGAAGAATTTCCGACTTACGTTTCGCGGCGGCAATGCCTGCGCGGTTGTGACAATTGAGAAGGCGAAGGGCGGCAGCGTCCCCGCACTACTGTGGGAGATAACCTCGCAGGACGAAGCTGCACTCGATCGATGGATTGGTGTGCCGGAATTGCACCGAAAGATAACGGTAAAGGTACGCTTGAACGGTGCTGCGATGGATGCTTTTGTGTACATCCTGATTGGCAACAAGCCACCCAACAGGCCGAGCGCCTTCTATTACAGTACGCTTCTTGAAGGATACAAAGCGGCTGGGTTCGATACCGAAATTTTGAAAGCGGCGGTGCAGTTCAACGGTGCGGACGTCGCGACCTCTTGATTTCGAATAACGAAACGTGGGGCAACGTCGCCGCCACTGAGCGAATCAAAAGGCGAATGGGGCGGTTGCCCCAACTGCGCACGATAACCAACCAAGCCGGTCACGGAGGCTCACGCGAGCCTCCTTTTTCATGCGCTGAGGAGGGAGGTGGCGGTGATCCGAAAACTAAAAAAGTACACGCCGACTCCATTCAAAGCGAAGGACTCGGTTTACGATAAACAGGCGGCGGACAACGCCGTTGCTTTTATTGAGTGCCTTGCGCACACCAAAGGCACGTGGGCGGGGAAGCCGTTTCTGTTGATCGACTGGCAGGAACAGATCATCCGCGATGTGTTTGGAACGCTGAAGCCTAGCGGATATCGCCAGTTCAATACGGCGTATATAGAAATACCAAAAAAGAATGGGAAGCAGCTCGCACTCGATACGCCGATTCCGACGCCGGATGGGTGGAAACAGATGGGCGAACTGAATGTTGGCGACCATGTTTTCGATGAACAAGGCAGCCCCTGCTATGTACTTGCGGTTAGCGAGATCGACGATACGGAACAAGCGTATCAGTTGACGTTTGGTGACGGGAGTACGATCGTCGCCGGCGCAAGACATCTATTGAGTGTGCAGGTCATCAACAACGGCCGAAGAGAGAAGCTACTGGAGACGCAGCAAATGTATGCCGGATTCGCCGCATATCGGAAACAGCATCAGAATGATCCGTTTCGTTCGATATA
>JBDKRF010000319.1:0-2118 GCA_039683525.1 Clostridiaceae bacterium | reverse complement strand
CGCATCCGGACGAGATCATTGTAGAGAGTACACTGACGCAATTTCATCCGAAGGCAGTCATTATTGAACCCGTAAAGTTCAAAAATGTGCCGATCGCGATAATTCTACTTGCAAAGGCGGAATCGTTTCAGGCAGATTACTCAAAGCAATTATCGATCTTTACACAAAGCCTCGCGGTTGCGCTACATAACGCCCTGGAACACGAACAACTTCAGAAACTCGCAGCGCTCGACCCGCTGACTGGCATACTGAATCGAAGATTTGGTATGGTTCGCTTGCATGAGGAATACTCTCGTTCAGTCCGCCGGGGGATACCACTTGGCGTGTTGATGTTCGATATCGATCACTTCAAACAAGTGAACGATACCTACGGACATGTCGTGGGCGATCGAGTCCTTCGGAATATCACTTCCATGATTCGTCAAGGTATTCGCGAGGGTGACATTTTGTTGCGATATGGCGGCGAAGAATTTATGGTGATTCTGCCGGGAGCATCCAAGGACGATGCGTTTACAATCGCGGAGCGCGTCCGGCACATTGTGCGTGATAATATAACGACATATGGAGATAATCAGATCAGCGTAACGATCAGTGTCGGACTTGATTCGATGCCGGAGACCACAATCAGCGGTGAACAAGAATTGATTACGAACGCCGACGAAGCACTTTATCGCTCCAAAAATTCTGGCAGGGATAAGGTTACGATCCATTAAGTCCAGTATAAATACAGTTCTCACATGAAACGACCTTCGGGTCGTTTTTTTATGCCCAATTTTCCTTGGGAGGTGATACTTTGGCATCCGACTTCGGACTCAAGATCGGGATTGAGGGTGAAAAAGAGTTCAAGAAAGCACTCTCGGAGATCAACCAGTCGTTCAAGGTTCACGGGAGCGAAAAGAACCTCGTCACCTCCCAGTTCGACAAACAGGACAAATCGGTCGGTGCTCTGACTGCAAGGAACCAAGTCCTGCGAAAAGAGATCGATGCTCAAAAAGAAAAGGTAGAAACCTTAGAAGCCGCGTTGCAGAACGCGGCTTCTTCTTTTGGGGAGAACGATAAGCGCACTCAGGCATGGCAAGTTCAGCTCAACAACGCAAAGGCAGCTCTCAACGGTATGGAGCGTGAACTTGGCGCAAACGAAACCGCGCTGGAAAGTGCGGCGAGCGATCTGGATTCGGCTGGCAAACAGGCGGATGAATTCGGCGACGAGATCAAGCAGTCCGCCGATCAGGCAGATGACGCGGGTGGGCGCTTCGACAAACTTGGCTCGGTCGTCAAAGGGATTGGGGTAGCGCTCGGCGCGGCAATGGTGGCAATCGGAACGGCGGCAGTGGCCGCTGGTAAAGCGCTGGTCGATATGACCGTCAACACCGCGGCATATGCGGATGAAATGCTGACGCAAAGTTCCATCACCGGAATGAGCGTGGAACGGTTGCAAGCGTATTCGTATGCCGCCGACCTCGTGGATGTGTCGTTGGAAACCATGACCGGCTCCATGGCGAAGAACGTGAAATCCATGTCCAATGCCGCAGGCGGGAGTGAACAATTCGCCAAAGCATACGATCGTCTCGGCGTGTCGGTGACGAATGCGGATGGATCACTGCGCAATAGCGAAGATGTTTATTGGGATGCCATCGACGCGCTCGGACAGGTATCGAATGAAACGGAACGCGACGCGCTGGCTATGCAGCTCTTTGGCAAGAGCGCACAGGATCTGAATCCACTCATCGCGCAGGGCAGCGAGGGCATCGCGGCTCTGACCGACGAAGCCAAGCGGATGGGTGCGGTGCTGAGCGAGGAAACGATTGAAAAATTCGGTGCATTCGATGATTCCGTGCAGCGACTCAAGCAGGGTGCTGCGGCGGCACAGCGGGTCATGGGGACGGTGCTGCTCCCGCAGCTTCAGACGCTCGCGGACGACGGCGTTTCGCTGCTTGGGGATTTCACCTCGGGGCTTGCGGAAGCGGGCGGCGATTTTGACAAGATCACCGTCGTGCTCAGCGAAACGGTGGGCGGGATTGCGAACATGATTCTCGGCAGTCTGCCGCAATTTGTACAGGTCGGCATGAGCATCGTGAGCGCGATCGGTGGCGCTTTGGCGGCGAATCTGCCCATGCT
>JBDKRF010000318.1:0-12344 GCA_039683525.1 Clostridiaceae bacterium | reverse complement strand
AGAGTTGAATCGCGGCGATGGAGGCGCGCTCAACTTCAAGCAGGTTGGAAGACGAAACAAAGAGCGAACGGAAAAACTCCACCCATTGATTCACGCCGAACAGCGCAAGGCTGGCCAGCGAAGCAAGCGCCGCCGAGCCGATTGCGGAGCCAAGCGCCTTCCAGCGTTTCGTCAGAAGCAGCATCAAAAACGGCAACACGGCAAACTGCGGCTTGAAGATTAATAGCCCCAGCATCGCGCCGCCGAGCAGTGGGTTGCTTTCCAGCGCGCCGACGCCCGCCGCGAGCAGTGCCGCGCTGAGAAAACCGTTTTGACCCCAGCGCAGATTCATGAACACGCCGGGAAATCCGAAGAGGAGCGCCGCGAGCCACTTTCGATTCGGAAGCATGCGGTAGACCGCAAGTGCCGCAAGTGCCAAAGTGATCACCAGCCACGCAATCAGGGATACGCGAAACGGCAGCAGCGAAAACGGAACGATCGCCATCAGGAACACGGGCGGGTAGCGCCATGGCAGCGTAAATGGAACGGAGATGCCGAGCAACTGCGCCATCGCGTCACGATGTGACGATACATCATACACATGGGCCAACTCTCCTGAGATTGCCATGTGTCCCGCTGTGTAGTAGTCCGCAAAGTCGATTCCGATCTGAAAGTGATCTTCCTGCGTTGCGTCGGTATCGATAAGGAGGGAGACGGCAAACACCGTAACAAAGACGACAAACAGCAGAATGCTATAAAGCACCAGCCGCTTACTAAATGGCATCTTCTTTTGCGTGTCTTTCTGTTCCATGTGTTTCGCTCTCCCGTGTGACGCTGTGAACTGCATTTCTTCTGAAAAAAGAGCTCCTCGTCAGAAGCCCTTTTTATCTCAAATCAATTCTATTGCGCGGTTATTCTTTTCCGGAGATCCTGTCGTAGACCCGCTCCAAGTCCTCGCGGGAAAAGTACTCAATCGTGATCTTGCCGCGCGTGTTGGTTCCCGCAAGGGAGACCTTTGTTCCCAGCGACTCGCGGAAGGATTCCTCGAGATTCGCCAGTTCTGCGGGCAGATGCGGCTTGTCTTTCTTGACCGGTGCCGCGGACTTCTTCTTCTCTGACAGAGATTTGATCTTCTCTTCCAGCGTGCGGACGGAGTATTCCTTTTCGACGCATTCTTTCGCCAGTTGTTCTATCTGAACGCGGTCGGTCAATCCGGCGAGGGCTCTGCCGTGGCCTGCGGAGAGAGCGCCGCTCTTGAGTAGCTCAATCACGCTCTCCGGCAGCTGCAAAAGGCGAAGCGCGTTTGCGATGGCGGGTCGGCTCTTGCCAAGACGCGCGGAGACTTCCTCCTGCGTCATATCGTGCTGCTTCATGAGAAAGCGGATCGCCGCCGCTTCTTCGATGGGGTTTAAGTCCTCGCGCTGAATGTTTTCGATGAGGGAGACTTCGTGAATCTGCGCCTCGTCATAATCTGCGACCAGAACAGGCACCTCGGTAAGTCCCGCGAGACGCGCCGCGCGAAAACGGCGCTCGCCCGCGATGATCATATAGCGGCTGCCTTTTTGCTTGACGATCAGCGGCTGCACGATACCGTGCACGCGGATGGACTCCGCCAGCTCATTGAGCGAGTTTTCTTCAAATTGTTTGCGCGGTTGCAGTGCGTTGGTGTCGATGTCGCGCACATTGACGGTTAAGATGCCGAGTCCCGTTTTCTCCTGCTCTTCCATCCCTGCGGAATAGGGATCAAGCAGCGCATCGAGTCCGCGGCCGAGACCTTTCTTTTGAGGAGCCATTATTTCCCCTCCTTGGCAATCACTTCGCTTGCGAGGGAGCAATATGCCGTGGAACCTGCGCTGTTCGGCGCATAGCGCGAAATCGGCAGTCCGAACGAAGGCGCTTCCCCAAGGCGAACGCTGCGCGGAATGATGGTGTCATACACCTTGTTTTTAAAGAACTTCTTCACTTCCTCAACAACCTGCATGGAGAGATTGGTGCGGGAGTCAAACATGGTCAGCACAACGCCTTCGACATCGAGATCCGGATTCAGGCTCTTGCGGACCAGCTTGACCGTGTTCATCAACTGGCTGAGTCCTTCCAGCGCGTAGAATTCGCACTGGATCGGAACCAGCAGGGTGTTTGCCGCGGTGAGAGCGTTGAGCGTCAAAAGGCCGAGGGAAGGGGGACAATCGATGAAAATATAGTCATATCCGCCTTTTGTCGCGTTCAACGCGCGCTTTAAGACCTGCTCACGCGCCATCATGTTGACCAGCTCAACTTCAGCGCCCGCCAGTGCGATGTGCGCGGGCAGCAGCTTGAGCGAATCGATCATGGTGTCTTTCGTCGCTTCGTCGACGGAGACGTCGTTGATCAGCACATCATAGATGGATTTTCCGTCGCCTTCTTTTTTCACGCCGAGGCCGCTGGTGCTGTTGCCCTGCGGGTCTGCGTCGACCAACAATACTTTTTTGCCCAGTTCGGCTAGGCACGCGCTTAAATTGACGGCGGTTGTCGTCTTGCCGACGCCGCCCTTTTGATTGGCTACCGCAACGATCTTCATAATTGAGAAGTTCCTCCGATATTCGATTTCTCTGTTTCAGAGAGAGTATTTCATAAAATAACCGCTATCGCCATTCTAACAGAATTGGGATGTGTATTCAATGTTTCACGTGAAACATCTACTGGATCACGATCAGATATATAAATCTGTCGCCGAATGTTTCACGTGGAACATTTTGTTTTATATAACTTTCATCTATTATGAAATAAAAAGTATTGATTTAATTGTTTCACGTGGAACAATTCATTTCTATTAATAAAAACAAAGAGACGCATTTAGCGCCTCCTTGATTTGTTTAATGATAGAAGTCTATTAGAAGTTAGAGTAAATTCGCACAGGAACAATCAGATAATAGTATCCTTCTGTCTTTGCGGGACGAATCACGCACGGGCTGATGCTGGTTGTGAAATCCATATAGATTTTTTCATCCGGCACATTCTTTAATACATTCATACAGAAACGCGGATTAAATGCGATGTCGACGTCCTCGCCGTTGATTTGAACATCCATTTCCTCGTTGATCTTTCCCGCGAAGCTGTTGGCTGTTATGGTCAGCTTATTGTCATGGAACTTCATGACGATGTTGTTGTTGCCTTCTCTCGCCATGAGCTGCGCGCGGTCGATGCTCTCCATGAGTTCGCATTTGTCGATCATGACTCGCGTGGTGTGATCCTTCGGCAAGATATTTTTATATTTGATGTAGTCTCCGTCGAGCAATCTTGCGACCAGACGCGAATGCTTGATGTTCACGCAGACATGCGTCTTTGTAAACGTTAGCTCAACGTCTGCTTCCGTTTCGTCCATCATGCGGGAGATTTCAGCCATCGACTTACCGGGAATCACCACGTTCCGCTCCGGAACCGGATTTTTCAGCGGCATGGAACGCTTGGCAAACTGAAACGCGTCGGTCGCGACAATCGTGATCTCTTCTCCGAGTTCCATCAGTACACCGGTCAGGATGGGTTTGCTGTCGTCCTGCGCGGTGGCGAATACGGTAGTATTGATCATATCGCGGCAATCCGCATGATCCATCTTGACGGTAAACGTATCTCCCGTAAAGCGCATCTCCGGAAACTCTTCATTCGCTTCGACACACTGCAGGCTGCTCTTTGCTCTTCCGCAGGCGATATCGAGAGATTTTCCGTTGAGCGTTACTTCTGCAATGGATTCCGGCAACTTTCGAACGACCTCGGAAAACAGCTTGCCCGGTACGATGGCAAACCCTTCTTCTTCAACCGTTGCGGGAATTAAGCATTCTTTTTGCAGCATCAGATCCGAACACTTGAGTTTTACGCCTTCGTTCGTTGCTTCAATTAGAATGCCTTCCAAAATTGGCATCGTGGTGCGAACAGGCAGCGCCTTGATCACAGAAAGAACGCCTTCTGTCAATTCTTTCGAGTCCATGTAAAAATGCATATTCCATCTTCCTTTCTCAGCGCGCATGATCTGCAATACTATTATGGTTATTTCGATGGATCGTTTTGGTATCGAATCGATGTAGTGATCGATTTTTTTCTTTCTGGCTCTATATATTAAACCAGATGGTGATCAAGTGAAAAACGCACCTCAAAACCGTGATTGTTGAAACCTGTTATCCACACTCCGTAGCGTGAAAGAGTGTTTATTATAGATAGTATAACAGAAGTAGTAGAAGTAGTGTAATGTGCGTAGTGTGGAGAACGTGAAATCCCCGCATCAAACGGCGGTTTTGGCTGTGGAGTCGATCGTGGATAACAAAGGCTTTTCACCGGCTGTTATCCACACACTCCATACTCTCCACATCATGCACATTGCGTCCACAATTCGCGTCCACAAATTGTGGATAACGTGTTAATCATCAAAAAGATCAATGCGTCGCAGGATTTACGCGATTTCAGCCCATTCTCTTCTTCACATCTTCGATGACGGAGGCAAACGAGCTGTCGTTGAGGATCATCTCATCCACGCGTTTGCAGGCGTTGATGGCGGTGGTATGGTCGTTTTTATCAAACAATGTGCTGATGCGCTTATACGGAATCCCCAGCATATCATGGCACAGATACATGGCAACCTGTCTCGGCAGCACGATCTCGCGGTCTCTGCGCTCGGAGAGAAGACTCTCGACGGGGATCGAATAGTATTCGGCAACCGTGCTTTTGATGATCTGCGGCGTAATCTCTTTCTTTTTCACGTCCGGCAGCAGATCGCGCAGCGCTTCAATCGTGAGCTCCAGCGTCAGAGGACGCCTGCGCAGTTGCGAATAGGCGACCACGCGGGTGAGGGACCCTTCGAGTTCACGGATGTTGCTGACCACGTGCTCGGCGATGAACTGGATGATTTCGTCGTCCACGTCGAGATTATCGAGCCTTGCGCGGTTTCGTAAGATCGCGATTCGCGTCTCGACATCCGGCGGCTGGATATCCGCAATCAGGCCCCACTCAAAACGGGAGCGCAGTCGCTCTTCGAGACTGCTGATTTCCTTCGGCGGACGGTCGGAACTGATGATGATCTGTTTATTGGCGTTGTGCAGCGTGTTGAAGGTGTTGAAAAACTCCTCCTGGACGGATTGCTTCTTTGCGATGAACTGTACGTCGTCGATGAGCAGCACGTCGACATTGCGATAGCGCTTGCGAAACTCCAGACGCTTATCCAGCTGAATCGCCGTGATGAGCTCGTTGGTGAAGGTCTCGCTGGTGACGTACATGACGCGCGCGGAGGGATCATTTCCCTTGACCGCGTGTCCGATGGCGTGCATCAAGTGTGTCTTGCCCAGTCCAACGCCGCCGTACAGGAACAGCGGGTTATAGGCTGCTGCCGGGTTTTGCGCGACCGCAAGCGCCGCCGCGTGCGCAAAATGGTTGGAGCCACCGACGACGAAGGTTTCAAACGTATATTTCGGATTGAGCGCAAAGACGTTGATCGGTTCGGAACTGATGGGGTTGATATAGATATCCCGGTCTTCCGGCAGGATGATCTTGATGTCGGAAATGGTTTCATTTGCGGCTTTGACCGCGTCCCGAAGATTCTCAAAATAGAAGTCTTCCAGCGTCTTTTGAATATCCGGTGTGGGTACTTCCAGAATGAAGACATCCTTTTGAAGAGCAAGGGGGACGATTACGTCGATCCAGGCGTGAAAAGACAGGCCCGTCATTTGGGGACGGATATTCTCCCGCGCGGCCGCCCAAATCGATTGCAGTTGATCCATAGTGCTATACCCCCTATATTAATGTTCATCATAGCAAAAATGGAACGATTTTACAAGCCGCGCTTGCGGCCCCGTTCAGTGACAGCACGCGTGAAGAGCGCTCCGGGACAGCTGTTGCTCGCGCGGGCAGACCACCCGAATACGTCTCTGAAAAGGATGGATACACGCACGCAGCACGGTTTTCCGGTTGTGCTTGCAAAGCGAAAGAAAGACGAGAAAAACCTATTGAAATAGTGTTTTATGACGAAAACGGGGGTTTTTCGAAAGCGCTGGAAGGCGAAAATTACAAATAACACACGAAGACCGTATAATTGAGTAAAATCCCCCACTTTTTGGAGATTTTGACCCAAATGCGATGGGAATGGGTTAACAATCTGTGACAAACCGCCCGTTTGATTGCAAAGGTGGTTTTCAGGGTTTACAATAAGAAAAGAATATAGTAATCGGGGGAAATATGCCCGTGGGAGAATCGCTGCGCAGTCAGTTATTCATAAACTCCGAAAAGGTGGGCGACTTTGTTGAAATCACCTTACCCGCATCCGGGGAAGATGAGGAAAGCGAAATTGCGCGCATCCACTATTTGGAAGCAGGCGTTGGCGAGCCGTTACTACTGATTCATTCGCTCGGCCAGTCGCTTTACACCTGGCGAAATGTGTTTGCAGAACTATCCGATAACTACCGCGTCATTGCCATCGATCTGCCGGGACACGGGTACTCGTCCCGCCCGGATACGTTCAACTATACCGCGGATGATATGGCGTTTATCTTCAACGGTTTTCTGGATGCACTCAACATCAAGTCCGCGCACATGGTCGGTTTCTCCATCGGCGCGATGTATATGCTGCGCTTTCTTTCGCTGTACCCCAAGCGCGTCGCCAACTGCGTCGCGATTTCGCCTGGCGGAATCACGGAATACATGCCCGCACTGATCCACAATCTGCAAAAGCCGCTGATCGCCACCTTTGCTCGAAACCTCTTTACCGCAAACGATGTGCGAAAGCTCCTGTTGGAATGCGTTTCTGATCCGGTGTTGATCGACGATTATGTGGTCAAGCAGTATTACGAGCCGGTTTCGGACGGGGTTTCGCGCGAAGCGCTGATGTATGCGCTCAGAAACTACGATCAGGAGCTCATTGCGGAGGGTTTGCTGCCGGTCGAGCACGAGGTGCTCATTCTCTGGGGCAAAAACGACCGCTGGCATCCGCCGTCGGGCAGCGTGTATTTTCAGAGCGTGCTGCGCGCAGGCCGTTACTACCTCGTGCGCAACGCGGGGCATCTCCTGCAGGAGGAAGCGCCGACCAAGCTGCTGGAGATCCTCTACAGCTACATTCCACCCGCGGTGCCGAGTTACGACGTTTACCGTTACACACAGAACCTGACGGAAGATCAAGAATGATTGCGCAATTTGACCTTGGCGATATCGTTTCGATGAAAAAGCCACATGCGTGCGGCGAAAATGAGTGGACCATCATTCGCGTTGGTGCGGATGTGAAGCTGAAATGCAACCACTGCGGACGTATCGTAATGCTTGAGCGCGCGGATTTTGTCCGCATGGGCAAGAGAATTCTAATAAAGAAGGAACAGTCGGCGGAAGCATAAGCGCTTCTTCCAACGCAATTTGGAACAAAACAATCCAGACGGGAACAACCGGATGAGGCGTAAGAGTTTCACGCAGAGCCAGATTCGCTACCTGCGTGATCGCGCCGAAGAACAATATGAAAACATGCACGGCTCGCGTTCCTTCCGGAACGTGGAGTTTTTGTTGTATATTGCGCTCGTCGTACTCATCGCGCTCACGATTCGCACGTTTATTGCAGAGCCGATTCGTGTGGACGGAGATTCGATGATTCCCACGCTGGTACACAACGAGGATATGCTCGTTGAGAAGATGACCTATTGGTTCAGCGATCCGCAGCGCGGGGATATCATCATCTGCTTCTATCCCGGCTACACCGAAAGCTGCGTCAAGCGTGTGATCGGCTTGCCCGGCGATACGGTAGAGGTGCGCGAAGGCGTCTTCTACATCAACGGCAAAGCGCTGGATGAGCACGCGTATTGGAACGATATGATCGTAGGCGATCTGACTCCCGTGACCGTTGGCTCGCGGCAGGTGTTTGTCGTTGGCGACAACCGAAACGGCAGCAAGGACAGCAGAAACCCTTCCGTCGGCTGCATTCCGTATGCCAAGGTGGTCGGCCGCGTCGTTGCGGTGGTGTATCCGTTTACCGAATTTGAAACCATTTCCCGGGTGACGTATCCGTGAGCGAGCTGAAAAAGCGCCGCCGAACCGAAGGCCGCGCGCGAACCTATCGTAACGCAAGACGAATTGGATGGCTGTTTTCCGTGCTGGTCACGATTGCCGTTCTTTGCCTTGTGTTTTTTGTTTGGTTGGCTCCGTTGCGCATCATCGACGAGAGCATGGCGCCCGCCCTCAACAGCGGCGAGGTAGTGCTCTGCGACCGGATCGGCAAGTTTGTGCGCATGCCGGAGCGCGGGGATATCGTACTCTTCTCCACCGGGGACGGGCTCTTTATCAAGCGCATCGTCGGCATGCCCGGCGAAACCGTGGAGATCGTAGCGGGGCATGTGTTCGTCAACAGCATTCCGCTGGATGAAAGCAGCTACTCCGTCAACTATGTTGGCGATATGCTGCCCGTCGAGGTGCCAGCAGGCAGCGTCTTCGTGCTGGGCGATAATCGCGAGGAGATGTATGACAGCCGCCTTGAGTCCGTCGGGTGTATTCCCTTCGATCACATTGAGGCCGTTCTTCGCCTCCGCGTGGCTCCCTTAAGCAAGATCACTTACTTTTCTTGACTTACTTTTCTTGAAAGAAAAGTAAGCAAAAGAACTTAAGTGATACAAGTCTGCAGCTAAAAGGATAATAGAGATTAAAAAAGCTTCTCGAATAGAGAAGTTTTTATTTGCAATTAAATATAGTTTCAATATAATAAAGCAAACCAAAGAAAGAAGAAATGCATATGTTGATTCGCAAAGCGGAGCAGAAAGACCTGCAGGAGTTGCTGGAGATCTACAATTACGAGGCGGTCAACAGCGTCGCAAACCTCGACCTCAATCCCCGCACCCTGGCGGAATGGCAGGTCTGGTTTGACCACCACAATGTGGAAAACCATCCGCTCTATGTCGCGGAGGAGGCGGGACGCGTTGCCGGATACAGCAGCCTCTCGTCCTATCGCGAGAAAGAAGCGTTTCGCTCGACCGTGGAGCTCTCGATCTATGTCGAAAAAGACTTTCGTAACCGCGGCTACGCAACAGAGCTTATGGCGTTTATCCTCGATCTCGCCGAGGCCGACCCGCTGACGCACAGCATCGTCTCTGTCGTCACCGCCGGAAACGAGGCCAGCTGCAAGCTGCACGAGAAATTCGGCTTTACCTATTGCGGAACAATACCGGAGGTTGGCATGAAGTTCGGCGTCTATCGCGATATCGTGAACTATTGGTTGAGGGTTTGAGCTGTTTCGATTTCCTTTTTTCTCTTGATCAGAGATAGCGCCAGCAACACCACGCACACCGGCACCATGATCCAGCTGCCGACGCTGCCCGGCGCGGTGCCCGTCGTAACGATCGGTTTCATCTGCCCGATGACGATGCGCATCGCGTACTCGACGGTCAACAGCACATACATCATCGGAATCAGCGATTTATACTTGAGATACACGCCTAGATAGACAAATCCCATCAGCAACTGCGACAATCCCCAGAGAGAGAACAAGAGTATCACGGTTGCTGCGGCCTGAGCCGAATAGGACGCAAGCGGAATCGTCGCGATGGATTGCGCACCGCCGTCCGGCGCAAACACGTGGATCAAGCTCCGCACAATCGTAGCCGCCGTGATGAGCAAGAAAGCGTATTGTGAAATCTTGATGCCCCGGTATTGGTTATCGACTACGGCGGGTAAGAGCTTGATTCTATCAGCAGATGATTTCTCCATAAGCATCCTCTTTCCAATCTAGAATGACAAACATACTCTATAGCAGCTGCATGAACCGAAGATAAAGAATCCACCGGAAAAATGTCGGTGGATTTTTGTTTCCCGTGAAACATTCTAAAATTCAATTCCCTTTCTCGCCAGCACACCCTTCTCATACGGATGCTTGACGAGCTTCATCTCGGTGATGTAGTCCGCGCGCGCGAGTAATTCCGCGTCGGGATCGCGCCCCGTGATGACCAGCTCGGCGTCGCCATGCGCATCCAGCAACGAGAGCACCGCCTCGCGGTCGATCAACCCCAGCGAGAGCGCGGCGCAAAGCTCGTCAAGTACAATAAGCGAACACTTGTTTGTTCTCGCGAGTTGTGTCACCTCCGCGAGCGTGTGATCGTGCATCTCACGGACTTTCTTTTGCATCTCGTCATTCATGTTGGGAAAGAATCCGTGCGGCAGCTCGTTTCGGTAGACGGGCACGCCGAGCTGTTCCAGCGTGGCGAGCTCCCCCGTTGGCAGGCTCTTGAGAAACTGCGCGAGCACGGCGGACCCGCCCGCGCCCACATGTCGGCAGATCAGTCCGAGCGCTGCCGTGGTTTTGCCTTTACCGTCTCCGCAATAAATGTGTATCATAAGCGCCTCCGCAATCTTACACCGGGTTATCCACATTTTACGACACTTTTGTGGAAAAAGGCAAACGCATCTCATGAAAACTGCCTTGCAAGCATCCGATATTGCAGATGGCGGAGGAGAGCTCGCAAAATCTTGTTTTTTACAGGAACCATTCGACAAAATACGCCATGGATCGATCACTGTATCGTTACTTGACACAGCCGAATCTCCGTGTTGGTTTGTGGGCAAAACGGCAGAGATTGTTCTCGATTCGTTTACCCGCTGTTTGCGGTTGCTTCACATCCGGTTCACAACATCAATCAGTAATCTATGGTACTATGTG
This sequence comes from Clostridiaceae bacterium, assembly GCA_039683525.1. Lineage (GTDB taxonomy): Bacteria > Bacillota > Clostridia > Christensenellales > CAG-138 > UBA7703. The sequence continues at coordinate 1,729 of JBDKRF010000318.1, read as the reverse complement.
TGAAAGGTCCCATCTTTACATATACGTTGATTATTTCAATCGAAAGGATGGACACCATTCATGCCAAATCATATCGTGCGTAAGGCAGCGGCTTTCTTATTGGCGCTGCTTCTGATGGCGCTTTGCGCATGCGCGCCAAGATATGTCGGCGAGGAGTCGGCAAAGAAAGCAGGGCTTACGCTGCTTCGGCAGGCGTTTGGCGTTACCGCGCAAAATGCGCACGTGGAGTACTTCGAGCGCGCGGGTTCCAGCCCAGTGGATAACTCGGAAGCAGGTGCGAACGGCACGGCGCCGACGCAGATCTATATCGTCACCATATCCGATCCAACCATACAGGAAGACCTCTATTATGCCGAGGTGGACGCTAAGACCGGCGTCGCGTACTACGCCTCGAAAAACGAGTGGCTTTTCACGCCGACAACCAATCAAACAAAATCAAATAACGACACCAACAGCACAAGCGAAACGGGAACCATCGTGATTCAGGACGATGGCACGAAGGCGCTCGCCTGTAATTGGATGAAGCGCTGCTTCCAAAAGGAAGTTGCGCTGATTTCCGCGGACGGATGCTGCCAGAGAGACTGCGCAACCTCCGCTCACGCAAGCATCGGCTATTATGTGACGTTTGCGGATGGCTCGCTCTACCGCGTCGGGTTTTCCTGGCCTTCCATGGATCTGAATAAAGTGCAGATACTGGAGGATCAATGATGAATCGAACAGCAACAGGGAAGCGCGCCGCGCTTCTGGCGCTCGTGATCTGCGCTGCGATTTTTCTCTCAGGCGGAAAACCGAAACTGGTCGGCGAAGCGAAGGCGAAAGAAGCAGGGCTTGCGTTCATCAACAATGTGTTTGACGTGAAGGAGACCGAAGCCACGGTGACTTTGCAAACGCAAGCGGGCGCGACCTATACCAACGGCGACTATCAACAGACGGGTGATGAACAGCCAATCTATTATTATGTCGTCGCGACTCCAAAGGATGCAAACGGGTTATCTGACTATACGGCACTTGTGAATGCCGAAACAGGCATCGCTTACTCCGCCGAACAAAGCTACTCTCATGTACCGAAGATGACAGCAGCGCAACGCGAAAAATGGAGTAAAGCATATGCAAACGGCGACTCATTAAAGATTGATTATATGAGTATGGATGTCGATTGCATGGATTTTGCGCGGGAATGGATTCCGCAAACGTTCGACCTAAACGCTCGAATCCTCGGCTTTGTAGACAGTGGAAGTTCATTTGACCAGGATGGAGCCGGCACAAACTTTTATGTCGTCATCCGGGATGGAACGATCTATCACATCACAATGGCATGGCCGCAGTTGACCGTCTTCGAGGTTACGATTCTGAATCAAACAAGACCGACAGGAGAGTTGCCGTGAAAAAGAGAGCTTTACTAATCTTGACTTGTATCGTTCTAGCGTCTCTTTCCGCCTGCTCTCCGCACCTGATTGGCGAAGCGAAGGCGAAAGAGGCGGGGCTAACGTTCATTAATAAGGTTTTTGACGCGAACGCAACGGAAGCGACGGTAGAGTATAACGAATATGCGGTCGATCCAGAATTTCAAGACCAAAGCGCAGGAGAAAAGCAAGATGCCACTGTTTTGCGGTACTATTATGTCAACGTCTTGAAGGAGCACACAGACGGGGTTCTGTATTATGCACTAGTCGATGCAAACAGCGGTTTTGTATATAGCGCGCAACGATTCGCGGAAACGTTTTCGCCG
>JBDKRF010000317.1:0-6546 GCA_039683525.1 Clostridiaceae bacterium | reverse complement strand
CAGGGGCGGCGAAAGCCGCCCTTGTTGCGTTTTAGCGCGAATCCGATCCGTCGTAAAAAAGGGCTTGCAAAAGCAAAATGCGAATGATATTATAAACCTACCGAACGGTAGGTAGTAACAGTGCACGCCATGCATTTGGAGGACATATGACAAAACAGGAAATCCTGGAGCATGCGCTCACGCTCTTTATGAACAAGGGTTACGATGGCGCGAGCATGAGCGACCTTGCCGCGGCGACGGGCATCAAAAAAGCGTCGCTCTACGCGCACTATTCCGGTAAGGAAGAGATCTTCTCCGCTGTGTTCACGGGCGTCGTGGAGGAATACCGCGAGACCATCGGTAGCCTCACGCTCCGGCGGGATGAGGAGAGCGCGTTGACACGGCTGGAGCGAATGTTTCGCGCGTTTCTGCGCTATTGCCACAACAATCCGAGGATGTATTTCTGGGATCGCTACTTCTACTTCCCGCCGGAGTTTATCAAAGAGCGAATGGAGCGGGAGACGAAGGAGACGCAGGGTGAGTTTCAGCAGGCGATCGCATCCGCCATATCGGATGGCATCGCGCGCGGCGAAATCCGCCCGCAGCCTGTGGAGAGTGCGGCGCTGAGCTACTATTATCTGATGATCGGGCTTTCGATGTCCGTCATGCTCTATGACCGCGAGGCGCTGGAAAGAGATATCTCACTCGCGTGGGCGGGACTTTCGCAGGGACTGAAGAACGAGCCTTAAGGGGGAATGACACTATGGAACAGAAACTATTGGGCGGCAGCGGTATATTCGTCAGCCCGTTGGGACTTGGTTGCTGGGCAATCGGCGGACCGTTTATGATGGACGGGCATCAGGACGGCTGGGGACAGGTGGACGACGCGGAGTCCATCCGCGCTATCCGCCGCGCGGTTGATCTGGGCGTGACGCTGTTTGACACGGCGGATGCCTATGGCACGGGGCACAGCGAAGAGGTGCTCGGCAAAGCGCTCAAGGATATGCGGCATGAGGTCGTGATCGCCACCAAGGGCGGGTTCACCTACGATCGCGAAAAGCGCGCGCTCACGGGACAGGACTGGTCGCCCGCCTATATCCGCCGCGCGCTGGAGGCGTCGCTCAAGCGGCTCGGCACGGATTATGTCGATCTGTATCAGCTGCATACCGGGTCTATTCCCGACGAGGCGGTGGAGCCGGTGTTTGGCGAGTTGGAGCGGTTGAAGCAGGAGGGCAAACTCCGCGCTTACGGCTGGAGCACCTATACGCGCGAAATGGTGGATCTGTTTGCCGCGAAGACACGCGGAACGGTCATCCAGACCAAGGCGAATTTGTTCAGCTACGACGCGGAGGCGATCGCCGCCTGCGAAGCGCACGGGTTTGCGTGCCTCAACAACAGTCCGCTTGCGATGGGCTTCCTCTCCGGCAAGTTCTCGCAGAGTACGAGATTTGAGAGCGACGATGTGCGCGCCTCCGCCTTCGACTGGACGGAGTATTTTGAAGACGGCAAACCGAAACCCGAATTTCTTGCGCGGATGGCGCGCGTGCGCGATGTCCTCACCAGCGGTGGTCGCACCGCGGCACAGGGCGCGCTCGCGTGGCTCTGGGCAAAGAGTGATGTCAATATCCCGATTCCGGGGTTTAAGACGCTGGCGCAGGCGGAGGAAAACGCGCGCGCCATGGCGTTTGGGCCACTCAGCGGCGAGCAGTTGCGGCAGATCGACGAGGCACTAGGCAGCTAGCCGCGCGAAAAAGCTTGCGCATTTGCAAGCTTTCCTCCTATAATATGCTTCATGAAACGTGTATTAGGCAGCATTCGCCGCGCGGACGAGCGGTATCATATGATGGAAGATGGAGACAAAATTTGCATCGGCGTCTCCGGCGGCAAGGACTCTCTGTTGTTGATGGAGGCGATGAAGCTCTATCAGCGGTTTTCGTATACGAAGTTTGAGGTCATCGCGTGTATGCTCGACCTCGGACTCAAGCAGCAGGACGTCTCCCGCATTCAGGCGTATGCCGAGAGAATCGGCATCGACTTCGAGGTCGTGTACACCGACATCGGCAAGGTCGTGTTTGAGTATCGCGAAGAGAGAAGCCCCTGCGCCCTCTGCGCCAAACTTCGCCGGGGAGCGCTGAACACCTACGCAGTCGAGCACGGCTGCAACAAGGTCGCGCTGGGTCATAACCGCGACGACGTGATTCAAACGTTCTTCATGAGCCTGCTGTACGAAGGCAGAATGAACACTTTCGCGCCGGTGACGTATCTTTCCCGCCGGGATGTAACGGTGATCCGCCCCTTGATCTTCCTCCCGGAGAAGCATGCGCTCGGCATCGCCCGCGCGCGGGAACTGCCGATCTTGCCGCCGAACTGCGACATCGCGGGGCACACCAAGCGCGAGGAAGCGAAAAACCTCGTCAAGCACCTCACGGGTCTTGTGCCGGACTTTGAGGAGAAGTTCATGCACGCGCTCTCGACCACGGAGACCTATGGTTTGTGGGATCGGATGCGGCTCAAGGACGACGAAAAGCATAAGAGATAGTTTTTGCCCCTGCGGGGGCTTTTTTTGTGGGACGATAATATAAAACAGAACCGATCCAGCGACCGGTTCTGTTCTTTTCGTTTTGAAAGGATTAATCAACCGACGTGATTTCCGGTTTGCTATAAAAATTGGTGTTCAACCGATAGAGAATCGCGACCAGCGCCAACACGCCACCGGTGATGATCATCAGCAGCGGCAGCGAAACCTTGTCCGCCAGTGGGCCAAAGATGCACATGCCGATTAAAAGGAATCCGCTGTACATCGCGCCCATCAACCCAAACATTCTCCCTTGCATGGCGGGATCCGAGCGTTCCTGAATCAGCGTGGTGACCGCCGTCTGCGCCGCCGTGATGGCGATGCCCATCAGGAGCATGATTGCAAGGTAGACGATGAAGTTGTTGACCGCGCCAAGGCCGACGGTGAGCAGCCCGCATAAGCCAACGCCGAGTAGCAGCGTCTTCACGCGGTTGGAAAACCCGCCCCAAACGCCGAGCAGCAGCCCGCCCGCCGCCATGCCGGCAAAGCCAACGAGCTCAACGATCGTGAGATTCCAATAGCTTCCGCCGTAAACGCGGGTGACCAGTAGCGCCGCGAGAAACCCGCCGGGCACGCTGAGCAGGATAAACAACCCGTACAGCAGCATGAGCTTTGCGAGAAAACCTTCCTTGCGGAGATAGCTAAGCCCGCCCTTCACATCGGCGAAGATGGACTGCTGCTCGGTTGCCTGAAACGATTGCTTGGGCACCAGAATGCAGCTAAGCAGCCCGATGCCGACAAGAGCCGTCCCGATGTCGATAAACAGCGTGGAGCGAAGCGTGCCCATCGTGAGGATTGCGCCTGCCGCGGCGGGAGAGGCGAACTGAATGATCGACTGGAGCGTGGCGTTGATGCCGTTGACGCGCATCAGGTGCTCTTCCGGCACGAGCAGCGGGGTTGTCGCGTTGACGGCAGGTAGCTGGACACCCGCGCCGATCGAGCGGATAACGGACGTGGCAAGCAGCGCGATCATCATGGTGCTGTCCTCACGAATGAGGGGAAATAGCAGCACGAGCGCGAGCGTTGCTGCGGCAATGACCGCGTCGGAAACGATGATGAGCATCTTTTTTGAGTAGCGATCCGCCCATGCGCCGGAGACGAACGAGATCAGCGTCTGCGGTAAAAACGAGCAAACCGTCAGCGCCGCAACCCATGCGCCGGATGTCGTCTTCAGGGTTACATACCATACGATGGCAAACTGAACAAGCGTAGAACCAAACAAGGTCACGCCCTGACTGATGAAGAATAAGATGATTTTTTTCTTCCAATTTAAACTGGTTTGTTCCATTCGGAATCCTCCGTTTCTCTTTCTGTCCAACAGAATACCAAAGAAACGAAGGTTGGTGTCTTATTGGAGGGTTGTAATATTTTTCATGTGCTCGATGGAGACGAGCATCTCTTGCGCATCCTCCAGCGCGCTCGACAGCGACGTGAGCAGATGGTCGCAGACGGAGACGATCTCCTCATTCTCGTCGGGGGTGTTCAGCGCCTCACTGACTTGTATTTCGCGCGAATGCGAGAGTTCTCCCGTGAGCCGGAGGATGGCGGAAAGCGAATAGTTCGCGCAGCGCAGCGTGCGAATAATGAGCAATCGCTCCATGTCCTCTGATGTGTACATGCGATAGCCGTTTTGCATACGGTAAATGGAGACGAGGCCGTTGCGCTCCCAGTTTCGCAGGGTGTCTATGGTAACGCCGAGGGCGAGAGCCGCATCGCTTCGCGTAAGAGGCGTGGAATCGGGGGATGGATCGCGCGCCAGCGTGGCTTCTACCAAGAGGATGGCGCTCTTGGCAAACCCGATCTCACGATCGATCTGCTCAATATAGTGACTCGTTTCCCGAAGCGCTTCACGCCAGCGGCACGCAGCGCAGAGACGAATGATGCCGACCGCGAGACTGCGAAGGCCGTTTTGTAACACTTCGGCACGCAGCGCTATGCGGATAAAGCGCACTTGCTCCAGATGCAGCGGGGTATAGACGCGATAACCGTTTGGCAAACGAACCGGCTTCGTGAGAAAACCGATTTGCTCGTAAAAACGGATCGTGTTGGGGTGCAATCCGGCTTGTTTCGCAATTTCGCTGGTTCTATACGTCGTCATGGCAACCTGTACTTTTATATTACTTTGTCCCTATTATACATAGATAATATGTAAAAAAGAACCGATCCTATGACCGGTTCTGTTTTATACGTTCAAAATGGTTTGCTTTCTTGCTTACCGCCTCAAGAACAGCGCCGCGAGGCAAAGTCCGCTCACGAGGGTTTGAATGATCGCGAAGCGGTAGCCCACCTGCGTGTCCGACCAGCCAATGTTCTTGCGCGCGTGGTCGTGCAGCGGGGTGCGCACGGACTTGAGGAAGCCCTTGATCTTTGTGATGCGGATGAACAGCAGCTTGAAGAGTCCGATTCCGCCGTCGAGGATGATCACGATCACGACGGGGATAAAGTACAGCAGGTTGTAGGTCTTCAGCGCCATGATGCCGAGGAAGATGCCGATCATGCGCGATCCCGCGTCGCCCATGATGATCAGGCTCGGAGAGGCGTTAAACAACAGGTACGCCAGCAGCGCCGCGATGAAGATCAGGCACATCTGCGCCAGATCGTGCGATTCGCCAATCATCCAGAACAAGGCGGCAAACGTGGCGAGGGACACGATCGAGACCGTGCCGAGCAGGCCATCCACGCCGTCCGTGCAGTTGGTGAAGTTGATCGAAATCCAGAGCACAAACGTGGCGACCAGCAGGAACAGCCACTTGGGCAGCACAAGCGTCCAGCCAAAGAGCGCGAGGCTGTGGGATTCGTTAAAGAGCAGATACGTGCCCGCCGCAGCAAGGCAAACGGCGAGATCCAGCAACCCCTTTTTCCATTCGCTCCAGGAGGCGGAGCTGCGATCGTCCAGATAGCCCGAAAGCATCTCTAAGAGGAACAGCACGCAATAGATCGCGTACTCCCAGCGAAACGGAACGAAAACGAGAAACATCACGACGCAGCAGATGCTGAAGATCAGCCCCGCGCCGCGCGGCTTCCCCTTGGCGACTTCGCCGTTGACGGCGTATTTTCTGCCCTGATCCTTGGGCAGGCGGTTGATGCCGGTTTTTATCGCAATAAACGTGAGGATAAACGTCAAAAAAACGCTGACGACAATCCAGCTGGTATCGTAGGAAATCGGTAAAAACGAGTAGAGCATGCATTTCTCTCCAAATAAGAATAGCAACAGTATAACCTGAAGTGGCAAGATGCGCAATTCTTTCACATAGAACCGCGCGGTTCGGGTCGCGGAGGCTGACAAAAAATGCACCGCACATTGGGCGGTGCATCTGGAATTCACAAAAGATTATGCCGCTTTTTTGCTGACGGCGTCGAATTCCTTCTGAATCTGTTCGCTGGGCTTCTTGGTGAGCAGCGAGACCACAACGATCACGATGCAGGAGAAGACGAACGCGGGCAGCAGCTCATAGATGCCCCAAATGCCGCCGAGCTTGCTGATCACGAAGTTCCAGAGGAACACCATGCCGCCGCCCGAGATCATGCCCGCGATGGCGCCGGCGTAGGTCGTCCGCTTCCAGAAGAGCGAGAAGAGCATCAGCGGGCCGAACGCCGCGCCAAAGCCCGCCCAGGCGAAGTCCACGATGGTGAAGATAACCTGATTCTTGCCTGTCGCGACGAAGATCGCGAAGATGGAGATCAGGATCAGCACGATGCGGGAGACCCACATGGTCTCCTTTTCGGATGCGCTCTTGCGGATCAACCCCTGCCAGACGTTCTTGGAGACGGCGGAGGCGGAGATGAGCAGGTACGAGTCCGAGGAGCTGATTGCCGCGGCGAGGATGCCCGCGCAGACGAGGCCCGCCAGCAGCGGCGGCAGCAACTTCGTGCTCATCAGGATGAAGATATTCTCCGTGTTGCCAGAGCCGTAGACCAGGTATGCATCCGAGAAGAGCACGCGGCCAATGATGCCGATGAGCACGGCGGTGGCGAGCGAAATCACGACCCAA
>JBDKRF010000316.1:0-5949 GCA_039683525.1 Clostridiaceae bacterium | reverse complement strand
TTACATCGTTCGCTGTAAAATAGTATGAAATCCGTTAGTGATAGTATATTGAGCTGTGAAAAAAAGTCAAGGGACTTATCTGCGTTCTGTTTTGCCGCTTTGCATAAACGTCGGTTGATCAACCGTTTCTCTGATTCTGTCGAAAAACGCAAAAAAGAGGACGTGTTACCCACATCCTCTCAGTATGTTTGTTTCGGATTCCAGACGAATCGATCCACACATCTGCTATTCGCAGAGTGAAACGGTGCCCGTAGAAAGGAATCCAAGATCGCTTGCGTTGGAGTGAATCGCTATATTGGAACCCGAGATCAGGATCTCCTTCGCAACAACTCTACCATATATGGTAATATTGTCCCCGTAGATGCCAATCTTGCCGTTTGGGGCATATAGCGTTCCGTAAATCGTCAAGCCGGAAGACGAGATGCTGATATCGCCGTCCACTGAGTAGATGCAGACCGCGGTGCCCGTGTCGCTCTTGAGGGTGTTGCCGCTGATGCCGATGTTCTTCTTTGCGCAGATGGTGCCGGTTCCTTTAAACGAGCTGCCTGCAATCGTGATGCCGCCGCTGACATAGATGGATTTATCGATATTGATTCCGTTGCCCGTGAAGACTTTCGTCTCCCAATCATTGATGATATACGACGTACCGGACGCATCCGCCTCCGATTTCACGCCCGCTGAAAGATCCGGCATGGGAATCACGGCCGCAGGCGTGGAAATTCTTTGTGCAACATATACGCTGCCGGAGTTTGCGGGAACCACCAGCAACGCCGCCTGGCATGTTCCGCCAATCGTCAGGTTGTTGATATACGCCTCCAGCTTGGTGACCGCTTCCGCATTGCCCGTAATCTCCTGATTGTTTCCGGCAATTTGAATCGAACCGTTTGCATGGATGCTGCCCGTGATCTCCAGATTGTTGGAGTATAGCATACCTGAACCGCCCGAAAACAGCGCATACCCGAAGCAACCGTTGGAGGAACCGCTGCCCTCCGCAACCGCGCGGGCTGAAACAACTGTGCTTTGCACGCCAAACACGCGGGCAAACGCGTATTGCACCGTTTCGGCGCAGACGACCTCAACCCGATTTGCGTTGCCGTTATACGGCGTCGTTGCGGTCGTGTTCGCGGCAGGAACACCGTTGAGTGCCGCATATTGATCCGCGGTGCTGATTGCATTTGATGCGCTCGGGAGAGTACTTGCTGCGGCGAGAGCTGCCGCATCGGCAGCGTTTTGCAGCCGGCCTTGGGTTACAGACACGATTCCAACATCGACGACGAGAGCCGCGGCACCGCAGAGCATCGCAAGTGCAAATGCGACAAGTATGATGGATTGTCCGATTTCTTGTTTCAGCCATTTTTTGATGAATTGCATTCTGCGTTCCTCCTCCGTCGAATATGCTTGGCCTAATTATATCACATAATATTTTAATAACATAATTTATGATGTGATGATATGGCGTTTATGAGTAACATTCGATTCGTTGCGTATTTGCATCGTATAACGATCTGCCCGATTTTTCAAGCAATTTCGCCTTTTTTCACAGTTTCTTCGCAAGACAGCAAGTCGGCTCTACGCGGATCAATCATCAAAACTTGAGTGTGAAAGAATGAGAGGACGTCTTTCGACATCCTCTCATGTAACAATATCACTTTTATATTATGTTTTACTCTCTGATTTCTGCTCTTAGGAAAAGGTCACTCGCAGAGCGCGACCGATCCGCCCGAGAGAAACCCAAGATCGCCCGAGCCGGAGATGATCTGCACATTGGAACCGGAAATCTGAATCTCTTTTGCAACCACGCGACCGTAAATGGTGACATTGCTCATGTAGATGCCGATCTTTCCGTTCGGCGCATACAACGTTCCATAGATGGTCACACCCGAAGCCGAGATATTGATGTCGCCGTCAACCGAGTAGATGCAGACCGCGGTTCCTGTGTCGCTCTTGATCGTATTGCCGCTGATGCCGATATTCTTCTTTGCGCAGATCGTTCCCTGTCCTTTAAACGAGCTTCCGGCGATTGTGATGCCGCCGTTGACATAGATCGATTTATCGATGTTGATTCCGTTGCCGGTGAAGACCTTCGTCTCCCATTCGTTGATCATATAGGCCGTACCGGATGCAGTCGCTTCCGCCTTTACTTCTCCCGAGAGATCCGGCATCGGGATTGTCGCCGCTGCAGTGGTCACGCGATTACCGACCGAGACATTGCCGGAGTTCGCCGGCACGGTCAACGATGCCGCCTGACATGTTCCGCCGATCGTCAACTTGCTGATATATGCCTCAACCTTGGTAACGCCTTCCACATTTCCGGAGAACTCCTGATTGCTGCCGGATATGAAAACGTTGCCGTTTGCATGCGTGCTGCCCGTTACTTCCAGATTGCTCGTGTAAAGACCCATCGTTCCGGTTCCGCCGGAGAACAGCGCGTAGCCAAAGCACCCGCCGGTCATACCCGTCTTCTCCGCAACCGCGCGAGCCGTCACCACCGTGCTGTTGATGCCGAGCACGCGGGCAAACGTAAACTGTACCGTTTCGGTGCAGACGACTTCGACCTTGTTTGCGTTGCCGTTATACGGGGTGGTTGTCGTTGTGTTTGCGGCTGGTACTCCGTTGAGCTCGCCATATGTGTCTGCGGTGGCTGCGGCAGCGGAGGCAGAGGGCAGGTCGTTTGCAGCGGCGAGCGCTGCCGAGTCTGCCGCGTTCTGCAGCTGACCCTGCGCCACGGAAACCATGCTGGTATCGACGACAAGCGCCGCAACGCCGCAAAGCATCGCGATCGTCACCGCCACCAGAATGATGGATTGTCCTCCCTCAAATCGGAACCACTTTTTTATGAACCGCATACGCGCTCCCCCTAAAAATCAGAAACCATCCCCACTCGGGCACGAAAAGTTACATTGTTATGACATCGGGATGCAACTTAACAATTACGAGCTAAAAAAAGCTAAATGGCACGTGTTTTTACCATCTGGCTTAATTATATGGTAGAAACTAAATTTGTCAAGAAGTTCTCATGTAACAAACCCACGCAACAATCAGGTAAGATGCGCTCTGCACCCTCTCGCAGTGTTGATCACGAAAACATCAGCCGTCACTGCCCGCGCTCCCGTGAACGCTATCCGCGATGTCGGTAGATTGCATACTCGCTGTCTTCATAGATCAATTCATAATCGGTATCATGCGGCAAATATGAAAACAAGATATCCTCGTGCGAAACAAGCAGGTGCGTAAACCGGTACTTTTCCAGCACGGTTTTGTAATAGGTCCGGCCGGATTGCAGCAGATAGTATTCCTTCATCACGTCTTCCGTCTTATTGTTCTTCTCGACGAATACCTCTGCCCTTGGGTCGATGTAGGGCTTGAGCCCCATGAACTCCACATAGCCGCCATCGTTATATCCGGTATACAGCTGCATGGTTTCTGCCTGCTCGTGCGTTTTGAGATAATCGACAGCGGCGGATACGGTCGGCAGCTCCTTTTTCGCATCAAACGCAAGCAGGCGCTGCGTGATCATGCCGCCAACCACGGCGGCAACCAGAACAATCAACACGACGCGCAGCTTCAGGGCGGACTTTCCGGAAGAAAGCTTGCCTTCCGGCAGGGTCGCGTTTCTGAGCAGGTATGCCAGCGGGAAAAACCCGCAGATGGCAAATATCGCAAAACTCCGCATCGATGAAAGTGCCAGCAGCGCGGTTCCGAAGGACAGCAGCGCGAAGCGCAGCCGGGTGGTGCGCTCTTTCTTCAACAGATAGAATGCAAGCACCAGAAACATTGCGCCAAAGATCAGCATGCCTGTCACGGTGTTGATGTCCGCGGGCTGCATTTCCTGCACGATGGCGATTTCCTTATATCCATAAGATCGGAAGACATAGCTCATCGCACTCCAACCGTATGGATTGAAAAACCCTGCGCCAAACATCAGCGCCACAGCCGGAAAGAAGTAACGCTTCGGATAACCCTGCCCCTGTATCGTAAGGAACTTGAACCGGAACGCGTCGATCAGATACGGCAGCAGCAGCACGAACTGAATCGGCCACATCGCCGCGTGCAGGTTGACCAATAGCGCGGAAAGAATCGGCAACGGAATCAGGAACGCGGGCTTCGAGGAGCTGATGAATCGCTCCAGAAGATACAGCTCACACACCAGAATCAACAGCGTAAAGGCCATTGGCCGCGATACCATGACCATCTTGAGCGCGGCGGAAGATAGCAAGCCTGCGAGAAATGTCGCAATCAAGTTTCCGCCCGAAATGTGCCACGAAAGCCGGGTGATTACGGCAACGACGGCGCAATAGAGCACAAACACAAGCGCGAGGACACCAACCGCGCCCAGCTTGGAATAAATGCCCCAGAAGATCGCAGCCGAGAGCCACTGCTGCATCAAGAAGTGGAAGTTCTGGTGAAGAGTAAACGGTTCTATGGTCGGAATGCCGTGTTGCAACACATAACGTCCGCTGTTGAGCAGAAACCAGATATCGTTATCCAAATGCAGCGTGACAAGAAAGCACGGCAAGAAGACGAGCAGCAGAATCCATGTATGTTTCTTCTTTTTACTGACATCCAACTCAGCCAACGGCTCCGATTGGAGGCGTTCGAGTTTGTTTGGGCTGGTTTCCTGCGGTGCATGCTTCATTGTTTCATCCCCGTTCGATGCTGACGATTTTGAAGCGTCAGTCCGGTCATGGTTTTATGTTGGAGTTTACTGTACGTGCAAAGAACAATTCAAAGGTTCTTGCGACTCCCATCGGCGTTCCCGCTTTTTTTCGCAGTTAAAAAATGGTATGATTCTTGCGGATTCACGCGAGCGAGTCTTTCCACTTTCATCCCTGCGAGATAGGTACACGAGGAGACGAAATGTCAAACGAAAAGCAGAAGCACATCGTCATCATCGGCGCGGGCCCGGCGGGGTTGACCGCCGCTTACGAGCTACTGGAGCAACCCCAAGCGTACCGCGTGACGATACTCGAAGAGGATACGCGCATCGGTGGCATCTCCAAGACCGTACAGTACGCGGGGAACCGAATCGACATCGGCGGACACCGCTTTTTCTCCAAAGACGCCCGCGTGACCGACTGGTGGGAACGCATTCTGCCGACGCAGGGGAAGCCCGCGTTTGACGATCTTGTGCTCCAACGGAACGCGCGAGTTGTCCCCGGCGGGCCGGATCCCGAGCAGGAGGATCGCGTCATGCTCAACCGCCGCCGCGTTTCGCGCATCTACTTTGGCGGGAGTTTTTACGATTACCCAATCAGTTTAAAGTGGTCGACCATTCGGAACATGGGCTTTGCAACAACCCTCCGCGCCGGGTTTTCGTATCTATATGCCTGCATTCACAAGTTACCGGAGACATCGCTGGAGAACTTTTACATCAATCGCTTCGGTAAGGTGCTCTACAGCATGTTCTTTGAAAGCTATACGGAGAAGGTTTGGGGACGGCACCCGCGCAGCATCTCCGCCGACTGGGGCGCACAGCGCGTCAAGGGGCTCTCCATACTTGCGCTGCTGCAAAATATTGTACGGCGTGTCCTGCCTGAAAGCAAGCGAACACTCGAAACCTCTTTGATCGAGGAGTTCTCCTATCCAAAGTTTGGCCCCGGCCAACTCTGGGAAACGGTCTGTCAGGAGGTACAGTCGCGCGGCGGCGAGGTGCGCCTGGGCACGAAAGCAACCGGGTTTGTATGCGAGGCGGATCGCATCACCGCAGTCGTGTGTCAGGATGCAGTCATCCCCTGCGACATCGTGCTCTCCTCTATGCCGCTTTGCTCGCTTGTGCAGGGCTTGCCCGATGCACCCGCTGACATTCGAAAAATCGCGCAGGGGTTACCGTATCGCGATTTTGTAACGGTCGGCTTGCTGGTTGACCGCCTCCAGATCAAAAACACAACCGATCTGAAGACGCTGGGTGAGATCGTGCCCGACTGCTGGATCTATGTGCAGGATCAGCGC